>JASLAV010000784.1 GCA_030146905.1 Lentzea sp.
CCGCGCGGTGGCGTCCACCGGGCCGTCCAGGTGGTAGTACGGGTCTGACCCGATCAGGCACTGCGTCACGATCCGGGCGCGTGGCTTCAGGCCGTGGGCCCGTGCGAAGTCTTCGTCCACCACCATCACCGCCGAGGCGCCGTCGGAGATCTGCGACGACGTTCCGGCCGTGTGCACGCCGTCCGGCACCACCGGCTTCAGCGCGGCCAGCGCTTCCAGTGACGTTTCCCGCAGGCCCTGGTCGGTGTCCACCAGGTCTTCGCCCACCTTCACCGGCACGACCTCCGCGGTGAAGCGGCCCGCTGCCCACGCCGCCCGTGCGCGGTTTTGCGACTGCACGCCGAAGCGGTCCACCTCCTCGCGCCCTATTCCGCGGCGGGCTGCCACTCGTTCGGCCGCCACGAACTGGTTCGGCAGGTCGATGGTCCACGAGTCCGGGCGGGGCGTGCCGGTCTCGCCGATGTTCGAGCGCAGCGGGACCCGGCTCATGGCCTCCACGCCGCAGGCGATGCCGCAGGAGATAGCTCCCGTGGCGATCAGGCCGGCGATGAGGTGCGTGGACTGCTGGGCGGAGCCGCACTGGGCGTCGACGGTGGTGCAGCCGGTGGTCTGGGGCAGGCCCGCGTGCAGCCAGGACGTCCTGGTGATGTTGTTCGACTGTTCGCCCGCCTGGGTGACGGTGCCGCCGATGGCCTGGTCGACGGTGGACGGGTCGACGCCCGTCCGGTCGAGCAGGCCCCGCTGTGCCGCGCCGAGGAGTTCGGCCGCGTGCAGGCCGGACAACCAGCCGCCCCGCCTGCCGATGGGCGTGCGCACCGCTCCCACGATCACCGGACTGCCCACGTGAGCCTCCTCGGCCTAGAAACTAGAACACGTTCCTGCGCGTCATCAGATTGGCCGCATGGGGGCTTCATTACAAGGCGCAAGCGTGTTTGAATCGGATAGAACGTGTTACATCTAGGAGGTGCCTGTGGGCAAGCCGAGCATTCCGGAAGGCTTCGACTTCACCGACCCCGACATGTACGCGAGCCGTCTGCCGCACGAGGAGTTCGCCGAGCTGCGCAGGACCGCGCCGATCTGGTGGAACTCCAAACCGCTGGGCCAGGGCGGCTTCCCGGACGAGGGCTACTGGGTGGTGACCAGGCACCACGACGTCAAGGAGATCTCTCGCAACAGCGAGCTGTTCTCCAGCAGGGAGAACACGGCGATCATCCGCTTCAAGGACGACATGCCGCGCGACAACATCGAGATGCAGCGCCTGCTCCTGCTGAACATGGACCCGCCGACGCACACCAAGCAGCGCGGCATCGTCTCCCGCGGTTTCACCCCGAGGGCCGTCAACGCCCTGCGCGACGCCCTCACCTCGCGCGCCGAGCAGATCGTGGCCGAGGCGCTCGCCAAGGGCAGCGGCGACTTCGTCTCCGACGTCGCGTGCGAGCTGCCCCTGCAGGCGATCGCCGAGCTCATCGGCATCCCGCAGGAGGACCGCCGCAAGATCTTCGACTGGTCCAACCAGATGATCGCCTACGACGACCCCGAGTTCGAGATCGAGCCGCTGGCCGCGGCCACCGAGCTGCTCGGCTACTCGTGGACGATGGCGGAGGACCGCCGCAAGTGCCCGCGCCACGACATCGTCACCAAGCTGGTCCAGGCCGATGTGGACGGTGCGGGGCTCGCGTCGGAGGAGTTCGGCTTCTTCGTGCTGCTCCTCGCCGTCGCCGGCAACGAGACCACCCGCAACGCCATCACGCACGGCATGAAGGCGTTCTTCGACCACCCCGACCAGTGGGAGCTGTTCAAGTCCCAGCGCCCCGCCACGACCGCCGACGAGATCGTCCGCTGGGCCACGCCCGTCGTCTCGTTCCAGCGCACCGCGATGGCGGACACCGTGCTGAGCGGCGTGGAGATCAAGCAGGGCCAGCGGGTCGGGATGTTCTACTCGTCGGCCAACTTCGACGAGGAGGTCTTCACCGACCCCGGCGTCTTCGACATCACCCGCGACCCCAACCCGCACCTGGGCTTCGGCGGCAGCGGTGCCCACTTCTGCATCGGCGCGAACCTGGCCCGCCTGGAGATCGACCTGATCTTCAACGCGATCGCCGACGCCATGCCGGACATCAGGCAGGTCGCGGAACCGCGGCGCCTGCGGTCGGGCTGGCTGAACGGCATCAAGGAGTTCCGCGTCCAGTACGCGTAGAACGGGTGATGGGCCCCTCCGGCAGGAGGGGCCCATCGACGTCAGGGGGTGCGCAGCGTGGCGAGCGCCCGTTCGGTCTCCCAGAACGCGCGCATCGACCTGATCAGGCCGTCCTCGCCGACGTTGTAGACGAACACGCCCTCGGTGTCGACCCTGGCCCCGCCGGGCAGGAACGCGGTGATCACCCCGACGTTGGCGCACTCCGATCCGGCGGCGAACGAGTCGTGCATGGCGAACTCGAACCGTTCGACAGGCGCGATGGCGAGGTCCCAGAACGCCGCGATCGCCGCCTTGCCGTGGTGCCCCTTCCCCTCCGCGTCGAACATGGAGGGACCCACCGGGTCCTCGACCACGGCGTCCTCGGCGAACAACGCCAGCCACTCGTCCTTGGCACCGCGCGTCACGGCGTCCATCGAACGCCACGAGGCCACCCTGGCAGGGGTCTCGGTCTTGGAGGCCTTCCAACTGACAGCCGTCACGCGAACTCTCCGATCACCTCGTCGGCGAAGCGCCGAAGCCCGTCCTTCTTGGCCTGCAGGCCACCGTCGAACCCGACGCCGTAGAACAGCCACGGCACCACGATCACGTCGGTGACACCGATCTCCTCCAGCTGCCGGTAGCCGTCGAGCCCGAACCGGTCGACGCACACGGCCTGGATCTCGAACGGCCGCTCGAACGCCCCGAGGTCCCCGAGCTGTGCGATGACCGTCTTGAGCTCCTCGAACTTGATCATCGCCGAGGTCCACCCGTCACCGGCGCGCGCGGCGCGCTTCAGCGCGGCGGGGGAGTGGCCGCCGACGTAGAACGGCACTGGCGAGGTGGGGGCCGGCGACATCTGCAGCCGGTCGAAGTCGAAGTAGTCGCCGTGGTACTCGACCATTCCGCCGCCGAGCACGAGCTTCAGGACGTCGATCATCTCGTCGACGCGCGGCCCGCGGTTCTTGTACGGGACGCCGCACCACTCGAACTCCTCCGGCGACCAGCCCAGCCCCACGCCGAGCCCGAACCGGTTGCCGGTCATGTGCGCGACCGAGCCCACCTGCCTGGCCAGCAGCAACGGGTTGCGGGAGCCCAGTTTCAGCACCTGGGTGTAGAAGTGGATCCGCGACGTGACGGCGCCCATCGCGGCGGCGGCGACGAACGGGTCGACCCACGGCGTCTCGGCGTTCCACATGCGGGAGCCGTCCGGCGTGTACGGGTAGTCCGCGGAGACCTTCTCCGAGAAGAAGAGCGAGTCCGGCAGCGCGATCGACGCGTAGCCGCACTCCTCCGCGCACACGGCCAGCTCGGTGAGCTGGTCGAGCGGGCTCATCGCGATGCCGACGGTGAACTTCATGGCTTCTCCGATCCGACGACCCACATGGCGAAGAACTGCGAACCACCGCCGTACGCGTGTCCCAGGGCGACCCGCGCCCCGTCGACCTGGTGCTCTCCCGCGGTGCCCATGACCTGCATGGCGGCTTCGGCGAACCGCAGCAGGCCGGACGCGCCGATCGGGTTCGACGACAGCACGCCGCCGCTGGGGTTCACCGGCAGCCTGCCACCGATCTCGGTCTCGCCGGCCTCGGTGAGCTTCCAGCCCTGCCCGACGTCGGTGAAGCCGAGGTTCTCCAGCCACATGGGCTCGAACCACGAGAACGGGACGTAGATCTCCGCGGCGTCCACCTCGGACAGCGGGTCGGTGATCCCCGCCTGCTTCCACAACGCGCGGGCGGCGTCCTGGCCCGCCCGCGGGTTGACCTGGTCGCGCCCGGCGAACGTGGTGGGCTCGGTGCGCATCGCGGTCGCGTGGATCCACGCGGCACGACCGGAGGCCGGTTCGGCGGAGATCACCACCGCGCAGGCGCCGTCCGAGGAGGGACACGTCTCGTCGTACCGGATCGGGTCCCACAGCATCTTCGACGCCCGCACCGACTCGACCGTGACGTCCGGCTGCTTCAGGTGCGCATAGGGGTTCAGGGCGCCGTTGCGGCGATCTTTGGCCGCGACCATCGCGCCCACGTGCTCCGGAGCGCCCGCACGGCGGATGTACGCGCGGACGTGCGGCGCGAAGTAGCCACCGGCACCGGCGTGCACGGGCATCGTGAACGGCGTCGGCACGGACAGCGCCCACATCGCATTCGACTCGGACTGCTTCTCGAACGCCACCGCCAGCACCCGGTCGTGCACGCCGGACTGGACGAGCGACGCGGCGACGTTGCCGGTGCTGCCGCCGACCGAGCCGGCGGTGTGCACGCGCAGCAACGGTTTCCCGACGGCACCGAGGGCGTCCGCGAGGAACAGCTCCGGCATCATCACGCCCTCGAACAGGTCAGGGGCCTTGCCGAGCACCACGGCGTCGATGTCCGGCCAGTCCACACCGGCG
>JASLAV010000799.1 GCA_030146905.1 Lentzea sp.
GGATCTACTTAGCCTCGACGAAGCGGTGGCACTCATCGCTGATCGGATCGGTCACAGCCGGGTGGAGGACGAACATGCCGCGGCGGTCGAGCTTTCCGAGCGATGCGCACGGTTGCCGCTTGCACTTGGCATCGCGGCTGCTCGTATCGCCGCCCAACCCAATCTCGGGCTGGCCCGGCTGGCTGCGGAACTGGAGAACGAGAACGAACGGCTGAACGCGCTGAACCTGGGGGACGCCGATCTCGACCTGCGCGCGGTGTTCTCGTGGTCGTACAGAGCGCTTTCCGCAGAGGCGCAGAAGCTGTTTCGCCTCTTGAGCGTCCATCCTGGGCCTGACATCGCCTTGCCGGCCGCAGCCAGTCTTGTGGCGCTGCCCACTCACCAGACTCGCACGAGTCTTGCCGAGCTGACGCGGGCTCACCTACTGGATGAGCCGACACCGGGCCGGTACAGGTTCCACGACCTGCTTCGTGCCTACGCTTCCGAACAAGCCGCGATGACCGATGCTGGGTTGCGGCACGAAGCCCTGAGGCGAACGCTCGACCACTACCTCCACAACAGCTGGGCCGCCGAGAAATGCCTCTACCCGTATCGGGAGGCGGTGCTCCTCGAGCCGTTGTCGCCTGGCGTCGAGCTGGTACGGATCGTGAGCTACCAGGACGCTTTGACCTGGTTCACGCATGAGCGTCCGGTGTTGATCTCCGCCACCAGAGCGGCCATGTCAGGCGGGTTCTACCGGCATGCCATGCAGCTGCCGTGGGCACTTGTGACGTTCTTCGGCAGGAGAGGGCACTGGCGTGACAACGCCAGCTGCCTGCAGATCGCCGCTTCTGCGGCCGAGCACCTGAACGACCTCTCCGGCAAGGCGATGAACAGCAGGTTCCTGGGACGCGCCTACACGCTGCTCGAGCGCTACGCGGAGGCGGTTGCCGAGTACTCAAGTGCTATCGGTCTCTTGCGCAAACTTGGCAACTCGGACGGCGAGGCGCGAACACATCGCAGTCTGAGTCTCACCTACCAGTCGCTTCACCAATACGACAAAGGCGGTGAGCACGCCCTGATCGCGATGGAGATTTTCAGGCTGACAGGCAATAAGAACGGGGAAGCCCGTGCCCTGCACTGCATGGGCTGGTGCTCGGCGTGGCTCGCCGACTACAGCAAGGCGGCGACGTATTTCACCGATGCGATCGAGTTGTTCAAGGGGTTGGAGAGGCCGGACACCCAGGGGCAGGCGAGCGCTGTCGACGGCTTGGGCTTCACCTATCACCAGTTGGGGGAGTACACGGCCGCCATCGAGCGCTACGAGCAGGCGTTGTTGCTGTGGCGGGAGGTTGGCAACACGTACTTCGCCGCAGACACGTTCGCGCGCATGGGCGAGTCACACAACGCGGCTGGCGACACGGCGGCGACCAGGACGGCCTACGGGCAGGCGATTGAAATCTTCGATTCGCTGAATCACCGCAATGCGGACCAGGTGCGGGCGAGGCTCGGTGATCTCGGTTGAATTCAGGGGTTTCTTGCACACTGACACTTTCTCCGGCGCGCTGTGCGATGGCGGCTCTCACGGTGCGTGATGGGTCGTTCACGAGATTTTCAAGTTCGGAAGGCGAAACCTGCTGATGGCGCCGCGTGCATCTCCTGGGCGAGATGTTGCTGTGGCTGCTCGCCGCGCGGGTGCAGCCGCATCGAGCTGACTGAATCTGCCGCCGGCGATTAGTGGATTCGTCCTTGTAGTGGCCGGTCCCACCCGCCCCATCAGTCCGTGGTTGACCGTTGGGGTCGAGAGAGCCCTATGACGAGAGCGTCTGCTGACAGTGTTGGGCTGTTTGGGTGAAGTTGGCTTGAGTCGCCGTCATGGTGTGTCCGGTTGCTGGGTCTCGGCTTCGACTGAGGGAGCTGATCGTGGCCACGTTGACGAACGCTGAACTGCTCATCGCATTGAGGGGCCATCGCCGTCTCACGCCATCATCCGGGGAGGCTGGCCTGCGTTTCGCTTTCTATGGCCGGATGTCGACGAGTACGTTTCAGGATGTTCAGACATCTCGTGCGTGGCAGCGCGCTGTGTCGGAGGAGTTGATCGAGGGCGTCGGTTCGGTTGTGGGCGAGTTCTTTGATGTTGGCGTGTCCCGGCGTTGGTCGTGGCCGGACCGTCCGGAAGCGGCGGCGTTGCTGGCCGCCGCTGCGGCTTGTGATCGTGTCTTTGACGCGGTGGTTGTAGGGGAGTATGAGCGGGCGTTTCACGGTGATCAGTTCCGCGAGGTTGTTTCCCGGTTGAATGCTTTGGGTGTTGCTGTGTGGCTACCGGAGGCGGGCGGACCGGTCGAGCTTGGCAGTCCTGTGCATGAGGCGTTGATGGTGTAGTTGGGTGCGCAGGCGCAGCGTGAGGTGGCGCGTGCGCGGCAGCGGGTGCTGGCGGCGATGCGGGCGCAGACGCGTGTGCAGGGCCGGTTTCTGGGTGGCCGTCCGCCCTACGGCTATCGGCTTGCTGATGGCGGTCGTCATCCGAATCCGGTGCATGGGCGGTGGGGTCGGCGGGTGCAGGTGCTGGCGCTGGATCCGGTGACGGCGCCGTGGGTGCGGTGGATGTTCGCCGAACGTGCGCGTGGGCGGACGGTGGCGTCGTTGGCCCGTGAGCTCAACGAGCGTGGCGTGGTGTGTCCGTCGGGTGCGGATCCGGAGCGGAACGCGCACAGGTCGGGGGAGCGGTGGATTGTCCGGACGGTGGCGATGATTCTGGAGAACCCGCGCTATACCGGTCGACAGGTGTGGAATCGAAGCAGTACAACCGGTCACGGGCCAGGCGGACGTGTTGGCGGCCGCGGCTCGGGTGCGCTGCGGTATAACCCGGTCAGTGAGTGGGAAGTGTCCGAGCGCATCGCGCATGAGCCTCTCGTCGATGACGAGACGTTCGTCGCGGTGCAGGGAATGCGGGTGGCGAAGCCTGCAAAGGACGGCGCTGTCCGGCGCTACTTGCTGGCCGGGCTCGTCGTGTGCGGTCTTTGTGGTCGACGGATGGACGGGCACTGGGTTCACGGGCGAGCGGGCTATCGGTGCCGGCATGGCTTCACGAGCGCCAGGTGCCGCACTGATGGCGCGCCGCGAAACTTCTATGTGCGAGAAGATCATCTACTTGACGCACTGCCAGGTCTGCTCGAACTGTCCGGTGGACCCGTTGGGCAGGGCATGTGCGAGGATCTGGTCAATCAAGTCCGCGAGCAAGGCTTGCAAATAGAATACGACGCCCAGCGATTGGAGCTACGGCCCGCTTCATTAATTGGGGAGATCGTGCAACCTGCCCGTCGCCCAGTCCAATCAGCTCTCGCGTTGGATTTGGAGTGGCGACGTAAAGCGGCCGAAATATGAATCACCCCACGGGATTCTAGTGAATCCCGTGGGGTAAGAGAATGTCCGAGGGGACTTGAGCTCCCATACGTAGCAAGCTTGCGCAGTTCGTGTGTTCATGCGCTATTGGATAGCTCGAACTCAGTATAGAGTGCCAGTCGACACTAATCAATCTTTTGGGCTGATCTGTATCGACTGGAGCAAGAACTTTCGCGGCGACCTCTTCGACCGCCCGCTTATCTGGAATCAGGCCCATCTGCGCTAGGCGCTGGGTGAGTACGAGCGGTACTACAGCGAGCACCGAGCCCGCGGATCGGTCGCCGACGCGGCACCCCTGCGGGGCCGGCCTCAGCCTGGCGAACCCGGTCAGATCGAACGCCGCATCATAGACCGACATGATCTTCTCGACTGAGTCATCCACGAGTATCGCCATGTGCCGTGACCTGCGTGGACGTAGTGTTCGGCACGCGCAGGCACAGGGTGAGCGGCTAGCGGCAGGAGACGACGCTGGCTCGACGTCACCACCACAAGCTGGTCAACATCGACGCGACGGCGGTGTGTTGGGTCGAGGTTTCGCGGGGTGCGGGCCGATCGCGCTGGCTGTTCAGCACGGCAATCTCAAGGTGTGCAACAACCCCCGCGCGTCCTGCCTGCACACCTCGCTCCACCGAGCTAGTTTCTGAGCCGCTCGTCTCCGCACATGCGCTGATACTGTGGTGTCAAACGCGATCTCTCGCGCTACCACGGCGG
>JASLAV010000810.1 GCA_030146905.1 Lentzea sp.
GGTCAGCACCGCCTCGTAGAGGGTCAGGTGCACCCAGGCCCTGGCCGTCGTGTCGCCCGCGTCGAACGCCCTGCCGTAGCCGTCGGTGCCCTGCATCCGGCGGTGCAGGCGTTCGAGCCTGGCCAGTTCGCGGCGTTGCTCTGCCGGGCTGCCGTAGACGTAGGTGTGCAGGCTTTCCAGCGTGCGCAACAACCTCCGCCACGGGCGTGCGTTGTAGACGGAGTACTCGGCCACGGCGGCGCCGACGGCCGGGTGCGCGGCCTGCAGCACCAGTGCGCGGTGCATCACCAGCAGGAACCGCCACTGACCGAGGCGGTCCCATGTGCTCGATCCCGGTCCCAGCGCCACATCGACGGTCATTGCGCCGAAGGTAGTCATGGCACTGGCACCGGAGATCGAATTCCGCCGTGGATTCACTCCATGCGGTAACGGAATCCACCCACTTGCCGAAGATCAGCGCCGGTACACGCCGAACTCGTACAGCGAGTAGCCCCACCCGGTGCCGCGTTGGGTGGCGTGCACCCGCACGAAGCGACCGGTCGCCGTCACGTCGATCGCGTCGACACCACCGTTGCCCGTCGTCGTGCCGTACACGGACCGCCACGTGTTCCCGTCCTCGGACACCTGGATCTCGTACGCGCGGCCGAACGCGCCCTCCCACACCAGCTGCACGTGCTGGAAGGTCGTGACGGCACCGAGGTCGACGCGGATCCACTGCGGATCCGACCAGTCCGTGGCCCAGCGCGAGGTGCTGTTGCCGTCCACCGCGTTCGACGGCGGGTACGGCGCGCCGTCACCGACCTGCTGGTACGACGAGGCGGTGGCGGGCGCGCCCTGGGCCAGGTTCACCCCGGACGGCTGTGGTGCGACGACGCGCACCGAACGGGTCTCGATGCCGATGTTGCCCCGGCCGTCCTCCGCCATGACGTAGACCTTCCACACGCCGAGCCGGTCGGGTGCGGTGACGGTGAGCCGGCCGCCGTTCACCTGCACGGGAGCACCCGCGAGGCCACCGCTGCCGTCGACGTACCTGCTGTTGAGCGCCGCCGACCACGCGATCGCGTCGCCGTCGGGGTCCGACGCCGCGACGTCGATCGTCAGCGGAGCACCCGCCGCCACCGTGGACGGCACGGTCATCGACGAGATCACCGGCGGGGTGTTGGCGGGGGTGGCACCGCCGAACGCCCGCTGGACCGCGTAGAACGACAGCCGCTTCTTGCCGGCGGGGGTCAGGTTGAACCAGACGGCGCCGAAGTCGTACTCGGTGCCGTAGTGGAAGAGCGTGCCGCCGAAGGAGACTCCGGTGTGGCCGGTGATGCAGTTCCACGCCCCGGTGTAGCCGTCGCGCTTCTGCACGTCGGTCGGTTCGGCCGGCACGCCGTTGGCGTCGTTCGGCACCTCCCACTCACCGGCGGGACCGGCCTCGGTGAGGATGTACGGCTTGGTGTAGCCGCCGTTGACCCAGTCCTGGCGCACCTGGCAGACGTTGCCGTAGGAGTTGACGGCGTACAGGTCGAGGTCGGGCGTGTGGGCCTTCAGGTACGCCCACGCCCCGGTCCAGGCATCGGTGTTCGTCACGGGGTGGGCGGTGTCGATCGCGTGGATCGCGCGCGCCGCCTCGTTGAGGTAGCGGGCGTAGGCGACGCGCTGGTTCTCCAGTTCCGCGCCGGAGTAGCAGTTCTGCAGGCCGAGGATGGACTCGTTGCCCACGTTCCACATGAGAACGCCGGGGTGGTCCTTGTAGGTCGTGACCCACTGCCGGATCTGGCCGAGCGTGTCCGCCTTGTACTGCGCGTCGGTCACGTAGTTCACGCAGCCGCCGGAACCGGGACCGCCGCCGGGCTGGAGCCAGAAGCCGTTGATGACGCGCAGGCCCTGGGCCGCGGCCGCGTCCAGCAGCGGACGGGTCGAGGCGTCGGTGCCCCAGGTGCGCAGGGTGTTGACGCCCATGGACTTCAGCTCCGGCATGTACCTCGCGGCGTCCGCGGCGGGCGGGCCCCAGGTCAGGCCCTTCACGGTCCACGGCCTGCCGTCCACGGTGAGCTGCCAGTTGCCCTGCGACCCGGTCACGTGCACGCCGGTGGCGGGCTGCGGGTTCGTGCCCTGCTCCCCGAAGACCCTCAGCTCCCACAACGAGATGCCGTAGCCGTTGGCGCGCTGGGTGGAGTGGACGCGGACGTGGCGGCCGGTGCCGCTCACGTCGTAGCCCTGCCTGCCACCGGTCGCACCGGTCACCGAGCGGACCGTCTGCCACGTGGTGCCGTCGGCCGACACCTGGATCTCGAACGCCGTCGCGTACGCCGACTCCCAGTCGAGCTCGACGCGGGTCACCGAGGCCGGGGCGCCGAGGTCGACGCGCAGCCACTGCGGATCGCTCCACGCGCTCGACCAGCGGGTGCCGCCGTCGCCGTCGACGGCGGCCGACGCGGGGGTGCCGTCGTCCTCGGCCGCGGGGGGGGCGGCGGGGCGGCCCGGGGGGCGCCGGGCCGGGGCGGCGGGTGCGGGGCGCCCTGCCCGGC
>JASLAV010000823.1 GCA_030146905.1 Lentzea sp.
TGGCTGGACGCGCGGGCCGACGACGAGCCGCGCACCCGCGAGGTGGTCTCGCAGATCACCTCGGCGGCGCGCGAGGCGGCGGCCGAGGAGGGCTGCGAGGTGCGCGTGGCAGAGGAGAGCTGGGGCGGGACGGTGCACTTCGACCCCGGCCTCATGTCACGCCTGCGGGAAGCGCTCGGCGACGACACGCCGGCGTTGCCGACCGGCGCCGGTCACGACGCCGGGATCCTGGCGGCGCACGTGCCGACCGCCATGCTGTTCGTGCGCAACCCGACCGGGATCAGCCACGCGCCGGAGGAGTTCGCCGAGGCGGACGACTGCGCGGCGGGCGTCGTGGCGCTGGCGACGACCTTGGAGCACCTGACGCGATGAAGAGCTACTGGTGCGAGCGGGCGTGGTTGCCGGACGGCATCGCGGCACGGGTGCTGGTGCGCGTGGACAAGGGGGTGATCACCTCCGTGTCCGGTGTGGACACCATTCCGCTCGGCGCGGAACGGCTGCACGGCTTGGTGTTCCCCGGTTTCGCGAACGCGCACTCGCACGCGTTCCACCGGGCGTTGCGCGGGCGCACGCACTCCGACGGCGGCACGTTCTGGACGTGGCGCGACCGGATGTACGCGGTGGCGGAGCGGTTGACGCCCGACTCGTACCTGGAGCTGGCCACGGCCGTGTACGCGGAGATGGCCGTGGCCGGGGTGACGGCGGTGGGGGAGTTCCACTACCTGCACCACGGCGGGAACGAGATGGCGGAGGCCCTCCGGCAGGCCGCCCGTGACGCCGGGATCAGGCTCACCCTGCTTGACGCCTGCTACCTGGCCGGTGGGATCGGGCAGCCGGTCAGCGGGGTGCAGGAGCGGTTCTCCGACGGGACGGGGGACCGGTGGCTGGACCGGGTCGCGGAGCTGCGCGGCGACGACAACACGAGGATCGGCGCGGCGATCCACTCGGTCCGCGCTGTGCCGCGTGAGGCGTTGTCGCTGGTGGCCGGCGCGTTCCCGGACCGGCCGCTGCACGTGCACCTGTCGGAGCAGCCGGCCGAGAACGAGGCGTGCAAGGAGGCGTACGGCCTCACGCCGACCGAGAAGCTGGCCGAGGCCGGCGCCCTCACGCCGCGCACGACGGCAGTGCACGGGACGCACCTGTCCGCGAACGACATCCGCCTGCTGGGCTCGACGCGGACCGGTGTGTGCTTCTGCCCGACGACGGAGGCGGACCTGGCGGACGGCATCGGCCCGGCGCGGGAGCTGGCCGAGGCGGGGTCGCCGTTGTCGTTGGGCAGCGACCAGCACGCGGTGATCGACCCGTTGTCGGAAGCGCGGGCGTTGGAGCACCACGAGCGGCTGCGCACCGGCCAACGCGGCAGGTTCACGCCGGCGGAACTCGTCGGCGCGATGACGAACCACGCCTCCATCGGCTGGCCCGAGGCAGGCAGGCTGGAAGTCGGAGCACCCGCCGATCTCGTAGCCATCCGGGTGAACTCGACCCGCACCGCCGGAGCTGAGCCGGAGCAGGTGGTGCTGGCCGCGACGGCCTCGGACGTGGCCGTCGTAGTAGTAGGGGGGAAGGTCGTAGCCCGCGATGGCGTGCACGAACAGCTGGGTGACGTTGCGAGGCTGCTGACCGCGGCGATCCCCTGATCGGGTGGTGGGATTCCCACTGTTGTCAGTCCCCTTCAGCACCATGGCGTCATGCCCGCACCACACCCGACCTTTCGCCGCAGGAAGTTGGCCCGCCGCTTGCGCCGGATGCGCGAGGCGGCCGGCATGACCATCGAAGACGCAGCCCTGGCTCTGGACAAGCACCGCAACAGCCTCTACCGCCTGGAAGCGGGAGAAACGAAAGTAGACGTCCACCTCGCCCGCTCGATGATGGACGTCTACGACCACTACGACCCGAACCTCATAGATGACGTCCGCGACGCGCTGAAGCCGCAGTGGTGGATGAAGTTCGGGATGCGCGCCCTGGGCTACATCGACCTGGAGACCGAAGCGCGGGAGACGCGCGAGCTGGCGCTCATCTACATACCCGGATTGCTTCAGACACAGCCGTACATGCAGGCGATCTTCGAGGCGGATGCCCTGAAGCGCACCAGGACCGAGCTGAAAGCGCAGGTCCAGGTGCGGACCATCCGGCAGCGGCGGCTGATCGAAGAAGATGATCCCCTGCACCTGCTCGCCCTTGTCGACGAATCCGCACTTCACCAGACGATCGGCGGCTCCGGGGTCATGCGCGACCAGCTGGAACACCTCGTGATCATGGCCGAGTTGGGCACCGTCACCTTGCGCGTGCTGCCGAGGAGCATCGGTGCGCACGGCGGGCAGACCGGTTCCTTCACCCTGCTCGACTTCCCGGACCCGGAGGACCGCACCATTCTCTACGTGGAGTACCCGACCGGCTCCATCCAAGTCGAGGAACCCACCGAGGTGCGTCGGGCTAAGCTGCTGTTCGAGCACCTGCTCGACCAAGCGCTCAGCCTGGAGGATTCAGTCTCCTTGATCGAGCAGATCATCGCCGAGCACGAATGAGAGGCGGTCTCGTGTCCACTGTGGACATCACCGGTGCGGTGTGGCGGAAGAGCAGCCGCAGTGGCGGTGGCAACGAAGGCAACTGCGTCGAAGTTGCCTACGCCTCGCCGGTGGTGGTGGCGGTGCGTGACTCGAAGAAGCCCGAGGCGGGACTGCTGGCGTTCCCGGCGTCGGCCTGGCAGCGGTTCGTGCGTCCGTGACCAGCACGCTCGTCACCGGGATCGGTGAGCTGACGACCAACGACCCCGAGCTGGGTCGCCTCGCCGACGCCGCGCTCGTCTTCACCGACGGCCGGGTGGAGTGGGTCGGGTCCGCGTCCGCCGCGCCGGCGGCCGACACCCGGATCGACGTGGAAGGCCGCGCGGTCCTCCCCGGCTGGGTGGACAGCCACACGCACCTGGTGTT
>JASLAV010000887.1 GCA_030146905.1 Lentzea sp.
GCCTTCGTCGTGTAGACGCCGATGACCGCGGTCAGCACGCCGATCGCGGGGACGATCAGCGGGAACAGCAGGCCCTGGGTGCCGAACGCGGCGGTGCCGAGGATCAGCGACGCGACCAGCGTCACGGCGTAGGACTCGAAGAGGTCCGCCGCCATGCCCGCGCAGTCACCGACGTTGTCGCCCACGTTGTCCGCGATGGTGGCGGCGTTGCGGGGGTCGTCCTCGGGGATGCCCTGCTCGACCTTGCCGACCAGGTCTGCGCCGACGTCGGCGGCCTTGGTGAAGATGCCGCCACCGACGCGCATGAACATCGCGAGCAGCGCGGCGCCGAAGCCGAAGCCCTCCAGCACCTTCGGGGCCTGGCCCGCGTACACGAGCACGACCAGCGCGGCTCCGAAGAGGCCGAGACCGACCGTGATCATGCCGACCACACCGCCGGTGCGGAAGGCGATGCGCGTCGCCTTCTCGCGACCACCTTCCTCATTGGCGGCGGCGGCGACACGCACGTTGGCGCGCGTGGACAACCACATGCCCAGGTAGCCGATGGTCGCCGAGAACACGGCACCGACGATGAAGAACAAAGACCTGCCGATTCGTTCGGACAAATCTTCTGCCGGTAGCGCGAACAGCAGAACGAACACGATCACGACAAAAATGCCGAGCGTGCGGAACTGCCGGTTGAGGTAGGCCGCTGCGCCCTCCTGAACCGCCTTGGCGATGTCCTGCATCTTCGGGGTGCCCTGGCCTGCGGCCAGCACCTCCCTGAGCAGCACATACCCGACGGCGAGAGCAGCCAGGGCGACCACGGCGACCACGGCTACGACGCCGCGATCACCCCCGGAGAGCTCTAGGCTCTCCGCGAGGAATTGCCGGGACATCCGTCCTCCTGGTGAGTTGCCATGTGCAGCGCCAAGGCAGACCAGCCGCCCTCGCGCGACGTGACGCATCCCTCATTGGATGCGATGAGCGGGGAGTCTAGGGGTTGCTTGCAACGAGGCAACGAACCGTTCCGATCCGTGCACACACCGTTATCCGCGCAGGAAGTCGTGCACGCCCCGGCCGGAAGTGTCGGTGCCGTGTGCGAAGCTCGCCTCGTGGTGGATCAGGGACGGCGGTTGCTGGACCGCGTGCTGACGGGAGTGCCCGCCGGGGAGTCACCTCTCACACACGTGCGCGATCTGCCGTCGCGGCAGGCTGATCACGTCGAATGGCCCTCATGGGTCGCCCAGCCGGTCGTCGAGGCGTTCACGGAGACGGGCGTGCGCGAGCCGTGGCGGCACCAGGTCGAGGCGGCGTCGCTCGCGTGGTCCGGCAAGCACGTGGTGCTCGCGACGGGCACCGCCTCCGGCAAGTCGCTCGCCTACCAACTGCCCGTGCTTTCCACTCTTTTGGCGGACACGAAGGCGACGGCGCTGTACCTGTCACCGACCAAAGCCCTTGGTGCGGACCAGCTCCGGTCGCTCGACGAACTGGGCGTCAAGGGGGTGCGCGCGTCGGCCTACGACGGCGACACCCCGATGGCCGAGCGCGACTGGGTCAAGGCCCACGCGAACTGGGTCTTCACCAATCCCGACATGCTGCACCGCGGAATCCTCCCGCAACACCCGAAATGGCTGCGGTTCTTCCGGCGGCTGAAGTACGTGGTGATCGACGAGTGCCATTCCTACCGCGGCGTTTTCGGCTCGCACGTGGCGTTGTTGATGCGCCGGCTGCGGCGGGTCGCGCGCAAATACGGCGCGGATCCGATCTTCGTTTTGGCATCGGCCACTGTGGCTGATCCTTCTTCTTCGGCACAACGCCTGCTCGGCGTGCCGGTTTCCGCTGTCGTGGACGACTTCTCGCCGCGTGCGTCGCGCACGGTCGCGTTGTGGGAGCCGCCACTGACCTCTCTGGAGGGTGAGAACGGCGCGCCCGTCCGGCGTTCGGCGGGCGCGGAGACGTCGCGGATCCTCGCCGACCTGGTCGTCGAGGGCGCGCGGTCGCTCGCCTTCGTGCGCTCGCGCCGCGGCGCGGAGCTCACCGCGCTGGGCGCGCAGCGCATCCTGTCCGAAGTGGACGGCGAGCTGCCCTCCCGCGTCGCTGCCTACCGCGGCGGGTTCCTGCCGGAGGAACGACGGGCGCTCGAGAAGTCGCTGTCCACCGGCGACCTGCTCGGCGTCGCGACCACGAACGCGCTGGAGCTCGGCGTCGACATCGCCGGTCTGGACGCCGTGGTGGTGGCCGGTTTCCCCGGCACGTTGGCCTCCTTCTGGCAGCAGGCGGGCCGCGCCGGCCGGTCGGGCGACAGCGCGTTGGTGGTGTTCGTGGCGCGCGACGACCCGTTGGACACCTACCTGGTGCACAACCCGGCGGCCGTGCTGGACCGCCCGGTCGAGGCGACGGTGCTGGACCCGCTGAACCCGTACGTGCTGGGCCCCCAGCTGGCCTGCGCGGCGTCGGAGATGCCGTTGACGCCCGCGTGCCTGGACGACTTCGGCGGTCCGCTGGCCGAGGCCGTGCTGGAGGAGCTGGTGGCCGAGAAGCTGCTGCGCCGCAGGCCGGCGGGCTGGTACTGGGCGTCGCACGACCGGCCGCACTCCGGGGTGGACATCCGCGGCTCCGGTGGCGAGCAGGTGGCCGTCGTCGAGGCCGACTCCGGGCGGATGCTCGGCACGGTCGACCCGGGATCCGCCTCCTGGCAGGTGCATCCGGGTGCGGTCTACCTGCACCAGGGCCGCGCGTACGTCGTCGACGAACTCGACCTGGACAGCGGGCTCGCCATGGTGCACCGCGAGGACCCGGAGTGGACGACGCAGCCGCGTGATTGCGTGGACATCACGGTCGTGCAGGAGGTCGAACGCACCGACTTCGGCGGTGTCTCCGTCTCGCTGGGCGAGGTGGAGGTGACGACGCAGGTCGTCGGCTACCTGCGGCGGCTGCCGTCCGGCGTCGTGCTCGACCAGATCCCTCTCGACCTGCCGGAACAAACCCTGCAGACCCGCGCGGTCTGGTACTCGGTCGACGAGGCGCTCCTCGCTGACGCGGGCGTGGATCCGAAACGGATCCCCGGCGCCCTGCACGCGGCAGAGCACGCGGCGATCGGCCTGCTGCCGCTGTTCGCGACGTGCGACAGGTGGGACATCGGCGGCGTGTCGACGGCCGCGCACCCGGACACCGGCATGCCGACGGTGTTCGTCCACGACGGTCACCCCGGCGGCGCGGGCTTCGCGGACCGCGGCCACTCGGCGTTGCGGGCCTGGCTCTCGGCGACGCGGGCGGCGATCAGCGCGTGCTCGTGCCCGATGGGCTGCCCGTCCTGCGTGCAGTCGCCCAAGTGCGGCAACGGCAACGAGCCGCTGGACAAGGCCGGTGCCGTGCTGGTCCTCGACGTCGTGCTGGGCAAAATCGCCTGACCGGCACCCGGTCGCCCGACTACGGTGTCCGCGTGACCGCATGCAGCTGCAACGCCGCTGACCGGACCCGCCGCGCCTAGGCGCGGCCGAGCCGGATGCTCCGCCGCGCCCGTCCTCACTGGCCACGGGTTCACTGGAGTCTGCCTTGTTCACACCGTTCGCCGAGCTCGACGCACTGCTCACCGGCCTGGTCTCGTCCGTGCGCGAGATCCTCGGCCCCACCTACGTCGGCACGTACGTCCAGGGCTCGTTCGCCCTGGGTGCCGGTGACGTCCACAGCGACTGCGACTTCATCGTCGCCTGCACCGAACCGCCGTCCGGTTCCCGTGAGGCGGGGTTGCGAGCTCTGCACGACGAGATCCCGCTCCGGCCGGGCCACTGGTCGACCGAGATCGAGGGCTCGTACGCCGACGTGGAGTCGCTGCGCTCCGTGGCAGGCCTCGGAGTTCCGTGGCTGTTCAACGACCACGGCTCCCGCACGCTGATCTGGGACACCCACTGCAACAGCCCGCACGCCCGCTGGATCCTGCGCCACCACGGCATCGTGCTGGACGGCCCGCCGATCACCTCACTGGTCGACGAGGTACCGGCTTCCGCCCTGCGTTCTTCGATGCGCGCCGAACTGCCGCACGTCCTGGAAGGCATCCGGGAGTGGGCGCCGATGGGCAACGCCTGGACGCAGCGCTACATCGTCTCGACGTACTGCCGCACCCTCTACACCATCCACACGGGAGAGGTGACGTCGAAGCGCGGTGCCCTGCTGTGGGCAAGGAAAATGCTCGATCAGCGTTGGCACCCGCTGATCGAGCAGGTTCTGCGGGACCGGGACCTCGGCTGGCACACCGATGCGGTCCCACGGCCCGGATCCTTGGAGGAGACCTTCGCGTTCGCCTCCTACGCGGAAGCGCTGGCGCTCTAGGTCTCCCGTTTTCGTGGGCGCGGCGGGGGCTCACGGGTACCCCCGCCGCGCTCTCCACGTGCCGAACACTGTTTTCCCGCCTGCTACCGCTTCGTGACCGGATTCCTCAGAACATCGGCGGAATCAGGTTCGTTCGTCTCGACAGGACACGCGGGAGGCGACGGTGTCCACTGTCTTCTGACGAACTCCGGGGAGGAGCCGGCTTCGCCGACCGCGGCAGAGCGGGTGCCCTGCCACTAACGTTCCTCGGTCCGGTCACTGGTGCGGGAGGCTGTCCTTCGGGGTGCGTGTTCGGCTTTTCGCCCGTTCCTGCGCGGCCCCCGACGTGCGGGGTGCGGAGGCCAGCATCGGATCGGGCTGGGGTTGGAACGGCCGCGCAGGGCATCGCCTTCGGGGTTGTCGGGGAGAGTCCACGACGACACCCAGCGCGGCCGGGCTTGTAGTTGTGTCAGACGGCTTCGAGCTCGTAGCGCGTCGGGGCGTGGAGCGCCTCGACCAGTGCGTCCTGCACGACATGCGCGTCCGGCAGGTTCCAGCCGCAGATCGACGGCTTGACCCGCCAGTGCACGACACCGTGCGCCATCGGGGTGGGCGGCAGCGGGATGTACTCGCCCTTGGCGTAGAGGTGCACGTCCGGGTTGGAGGCCAGCTCGCTGTTGAGCGTCGAGCCGGACTTCACCAGGAACATCCACCGGCCGGACGGGGTCGCGGCGATCGGCACGGGAACACCGATCGACCGCAGTGCGACGGCAGCGCGGCGGCCGAGGCCGGTGCCGACCTCGATCGCGTCCACCACGTGACCGGTGGCGACGAGGAGGCTGTAGGAGTGGCCCGTCCACCACGTGGCGACCTGCTCAGGGCGCGTACCGATGCGGTCCACCCAGTCGCGGTGCACGGGGATGGGACCGTGGAGCTCGAGCCCGCTGCGGCCCGCCCACTGGGTGACGCCCTGCTCGGAACCGGCCGGATAGGTGCCGGGCAGCACAGGCCAACCGCGGAACGCGAGGCTCACGGCCTCGGCACGCAGTTCGATGCGGAAGGCCCCGCGCCAGCTGTCCGACCAATCCATCTTCCGTCGCCTTCTTCCTAGTTTCTGACTCGACATCGACGTGGTGCCGGTTCGTGGGACACCGCGTCGGTGCCGCCTCTACAACTAACGACACCGGCCCTGGGCTTGGTAACCCCTGCCGCGACAACTGGTAGCTATGGAACGGCGAACGCGCTTTGACAAAACGAGCCACTGAACTCCGCGCGTTTGGTTCGATCACCGTTCAGCATGTCCGAGCACCGATGTGAGTCCGCTCACCGCAGCGAGTCGACCGCTCATCGCGCTCCAAACGCTTCGATCTTCAGCCGGACCTGCCCTGGCGCGTGCGTTCACCGGGCCGAACGGCGTAGCCGCAAACACCTCGACAACGACCTCCCAACCGCTCACCGTGCAGCTCACGAGTGCGGCCCTGTTCCCTTCCGCCACGACTCGTGCCTGCTCACAGGCACTTCCGTCGCCTTCGGCGAGACGAGCGGTAGCCGCGAGTGCCGCGAGATCGGCCGCACCGTTCACCCGGTGCCGCACGACGACCGCCGCTCCCACCTGCGCACCGGCGACGGTGAGGACGATCAGCAGCAACATCGCCACGACACCGCTCACCGCAGCCGAGCCGCGCTCACCGGCGAGCGCTCCACCGTTCACCGCGGCTCCAGCACGGCGAACGCCTCCGCGGTGAGCGGCAAGCCCAACGGCCCCCGCTTGCTGACGACGACTCGCACGGCGTCCGCCTGACCGTGGATCACGACGCTCGCCCCGGCCGCGATCTCGCCGACCACCTGTTCCCCACGCTGCTGTTCACCGCGCGCAGTGAGCCGAGCGGCTTCTCTCGCCGCGTCGGTGCACTGCATCTGCTCGATGACTGCGGTCAGCCCAGCCACCGCCAACGCGACGAAGGCGAGCAACGCGCACACGGCGACGGCCGCCTCGACCGTGACCATGCCCCGGTCGTCAGACCGAAGACAGCGCACGCTGTATCAGCCCTTGCAACAGGTTCTGCACGAAGTCGCCGGTGAGCACCACGTACAACACCCCGGCGAACGCGGCCACGGCCAACGTCCCGATCGCGTACTCGACAAATTTCTGTGCATCCTTTACATTAGTAAATGTAAGGGAACAAACGAATGTACGATGTAGCAGGAAAAAGAGCAGGGGTTTTCGTCCGCATCAGCGATGATCGCGAAGGTCGGGCTCTCGGCGTTAAGCGTCAAGAGGAAGACACGCGGCATCTTGCCTCACGTCTGCGGCTCACTCTTTCCGATGCACATGTCTACGTCGAGAACGACATCAGCGCTAGCCGAATCACCGCAGGACAGCGTGACGGCTTTGAGGCGTTCATGGCCGACTGGCAGTCTGGCAAGTTCGACGTTCCACTTGCCTACACCACGAGCCGACTGACTCGGGACAACATCGTCGCCGAGCGGATCATTGAAACCGCTCGCCAAGTGGGCCTCAGCCCCTACTTTGTCGCGTCACCTTGGTGCGACTTGAACACCGCCGCCGGTCGCCGCATGTACCGCAGCTTGGCGGTGAGCGACACAGCTGAAGCCGAGGATATCCAAGAGCGGATGCTTCGCAAGAAGCTGGAGGATGCGCGCGAGGGACGGACCGGTGGTGGGCGCCGCCGTTACGGCTACGGCAAGCTCCTTGGTCGCCACCCGATTACCGGCAAAGAGTACTGCGATCCGTACGAGGTTCGCCCGGAGGAGATAGCCGTCCTCCGGGAGGGCATGCAGCGAATGCTTGCTGGCGACAGTCAGTTCAACATCATGCGCGACTGGAAGCAGCGCCGCATCAAGACCGCGTACGGCCACGATTGGTGTGTCGGTAAGTTCAAACAGACGCTCCTTAATGAGAGCTACGTTGAATTTGATTCCTCCAGGCATCCGTCTGACTGCCCCTGCTTGTGTAACCCTGCTTCTGGCGGTAC
>JASLAV010000952.1 GCA_030146905.1 Lentzea sp.
GCTGACCTACGCCGACAAGATCAACCTGCCGTTCGCCGTGGTCCACTCCGAGCAGGACTGGCGCTGCCCGCTGGAGCAGGCCCAGCGCATGTTCGTGGCGCTCAAGCGGCGGGGTGTCGAGACGGAGATGCTGATCTTCCCTGGCGAGGGGCACGAGCTGACCCGGTCGGGGCAGCCGCGGCACCGCAAGCAGCGCTTCGACGCGGTGCTCGAGTGGTGGGACCGCCACCTGAAGGCCTGACCCGTTCGGCCGCTGGTTGACACCTGTCCTGCGCGACGAGACCGGGGAAGCCGATGCGCTGAACTGCGCCGGCCACATCCACTTCCACAGGAACGAGTTCGGCCTGTCCCTGCGGAGCGCGGAGGACGCACTCGCCCTGCACCGGCACCTCGGCAACCGGCCGGGGGTGGTCGAGGCGCTGTTCCACATCAGTGACGCCTGCCGGAACCTCGACCGGCACGACGAAGCGAGCCGGGCGTGGGACGAGGCCACGGCGATCCAGGCGGACCTGCAGGGACTCACCCCAGGAGCGTGTAGTTGAGCTCCTCGCACACGCGCGCCAGCGGCAGGTCCAGCCCAGGGTGGTCCAGCGGCAGCAGGACGTCCGGGGCCGCCGGCAGCCCGGAGGCCCCCGGCGGGTCCCACAAGCAGATCGCCGGGTCCCCGGAGTCCATCGACGACCGGTACCACAGGCCGTCCAGCTCCGGATAAGCCGCTCGGATGGCGCGCGACCAGGCCTGGGTCACGATCTTCGGCCCGGTCGAGATCTCCTGCGACGCACCGACGCGGGTGGGCCAGAGCCCGCCCAGGTCGAGCAACCGCAGGGTGCGGCGGGGGCGCAGCACCACGAGGAAGGGCGAGCGGGTGCGGCGGTCCACGATCGAGGTGGCCTGGAAGACCTCGGCGATCGACGTGCGGACCGACAGCCCGAAGTACAGGACGCCGTTCTCGTGGTCCTGGACGGGGCTGCCGTCGTCGGCCGGTTGTTGCGCGTCGAAGCGGGCGTGCGGCAGCGGGCCCGTGTAGCGGAACGTGTTCCAGCGCTGGGGGTGGGATCCCTTGGCCGTGAACACGCGCACCAGGCGGGTGGCCCGGTGCACCGCCACCACGTCTTCCGTGCGGCGCAGTTGTGCTTGGAGCACGGCAGGGGCAGGCGGCTGTGGAAGCCGTGACATTCGGGTCCTGTCGGGTGTTCGGGAGCGCTCAGGCGGGTGTGCCGAGCACGCTGGCCAGGTCTGCGACGCGGCGCGGGTCTCCTCCTGCGAGGAGCCACTCGCGTGGCGTCGCGGGCTTGCCGTCGACCAGCAGGTCCTCCTGGAGCTTCGTCATGAACGCGGCGACCACCAGTGCCGGTTGGTCCGCCGGGATGGCCGCCAGCACGGTTTCGAGTCCCGGCAGCACGCCGGTTCCCGCGAACTGCCACGCGGGCAGGCGCCAGCTTCCCCTGTCCTTCCAGCCGACCAGCCTGCCGACGCCCAGGCGGTGGCGGATGCGGCTCGTGTCCACCTGCAGCTGGCGTGCGGCCTCGTTCACCGTCAGCGCCGAGTCGCGCAGGACGGCGTGGGCCACGACGGTGCGGGTGCGCGGCCGGGAGTCGCCCGGTCCCGCGGGAGACAGGTCCAGGCCCACGTCGGCGAGTGCCACCTGCTGGTCCGGCGTGAAGTACGTGTCCGGTTCCGGGTGCGGCGGGGCCAGCCGTCGTGCCGCGTCGGACACGAGGGCCAGGAACTCGTCGGGACTCACCTGCAGGCCGGCCTTCGCCAGCACCGTCTCCAGGGCAGGGCTCATGCGCACAGAATAACCCGCGCGTGCGCATCTGTGCGCCGTACGAACGGCTTAAGGCCGAAATTTCTACTTTGCGCGGTCACGTGACGACGCTACGTGAGTTCTGCTGGTCCTGAACGGTGACGTGGGCCTCAACCCGCACCCCGATACCATTCCCCGATGCACCTGGACCGCTCCGCCAAGCGGGTCGTGGTGGCGTGGGGCGCCGTCATGGTCGCCACGCTCACCTACGTGATGATCCGCCCCCCGGGCTGGTCTCTCGACCTGCGCGTCTACCGCAACGGCGGTGCGGCGTTCCTCAAGGACCTCCCCCTCTACGTCGAGGGCTTCGCGAACCCGCTCGGCGGCCCCGACCTGCCCTTCACCTACCCGCCGATCGCCGCCGTCCTGTTCGGGCTGCTGGCCCTCGTCCCTCTGGGCGTCGCGATCTTCGCGGTGGCACTGGCGAACCTCGTGATGCTCACGGGTCTGTGCCTGATCGCGGCACAGCGCGTGGTCGGGTGGGGTCCCGACGCCGTGAAGTGGGGGCTGGGCGCGGCAGCGGTGTCGTCGATCTTCGACCCGCTGCGCGAGACGTTGTGGTTCGGCCAGATCAACCTGCTGCTGGGCCTGCTCGTGATGGCGGACTGCCTGCTCGAACGCACGCGGTGGTGGCCGCGGGGCGCGCTCATCGGGCTGGCGGCCGCGATCAAGCTGACGCCGGCGTTCTTCGCGTTGTTCTTCGTGGCACGACGGCGGTGGAAGCCCGTGCTCGTGTCGATCGGGTCGTTCTTCTTCTTCGTGCTGCTGGGTTTCCTCGTCGCGTTCGGCGACGCGAAGGAGTACTGGACGCACGCCCTGCTCGACCCCGGCCGTGTCGGACGGCTCACCTACGCGTCGAACCAGGCGGTGCGCGGCGCGCTGGCGCGGTTCGGGCTGGAGAACGGCGCCCAGGTCGCCGTGTGGCTCGTGGTGTCGCTTCTGGTCGTGGCGACGGTGTGGTGGTTGGCGTCGCGACTGGACGACGTCGATGCCTTCTTCGTCGTGGCGCTCGGCGGTCTGCTGATCTCGCCGGTGTCGTGGGGACACCACTGGGTGTGGATCGCGCCCGCGCTCGTGCTGCTCGCACGGCCCGCGTTGCGGCGTCACTGGGCGTCGTGGGCGATCGTGGCGGTGTTCGCGGTCGGGCCGCACTGGCTCTTCCCGCGCGACAACGACGTCGAACGCGACTGGAACTGGTGGCAGCAGCTGGTCGGCAACCTCTACGTGTTCACCGGGGTCGCCGTGCTGGTCACACTCGTTGTGCTCGCCGTGAGAGACCGCCGTCGAACTGCTTCAACCGCAGGCTGAACAGCACCAGCACCACGCCCCACAGGACCGCGAAGGCGCCGATGGTGATCACGAACGCCATCGCGCCCGCGGCGGGGTTCATGAGCAGGAGGACGCCGAGCAGCGCGGTCAGCGCGCCGGTGACGACGTAGAACCACTCGTTCGTCATCACCTGGCGCAGGCGGATGGCGTCGACGACCTGCAGCACGCCGGTGACGAGCGCCCACGCCGCGATGAGCAGCAGCAGTGCCGTCGCCGTGATGCCGGGCCAGAACAACGCGACCAAGCCGGTGACCAGGCCCAGTGCGCCGATCAGTCCGACTGCCCAGCGCGCGGGCCACTCCTTGTGGGTCAGAGCCAGGTACAGCGTGATCGCGCCGTCGAAGAACGCGTAGGCGCCCCACAGGATGATCAGGGCGAGCAGGGTGAGGCCGGGCCAGACGAGGGCGGCCAGGCCGAACAGGACGGCGAACACGCCGCGCACCGTGAAGATCCACCACCGTTGCATGAGCGGGATCGTCTCGGCTGCCGGTGGGGCCGGCAACCCGAGTCCCCCGTTCGGTGCGGATCCGGCGGTGCGCCTCTTCCTGGGAGGAGAGGCGCACCCGCGAACTCCGGAGCGACCAGGCCCTAGTTCTGGCCCGTGATCAGCGAGACCGCGCGGTCCTGCGTCTGCTCGTTGACCTCACCGACCTGGAAGCCGCGCGCCACGGCGTGCGCCACCAGCTCGGGCTCCGGCGGCAGGCCGTACTTGCGCAGGTAGTGCGGGACGGCGCCGGCCCAGATCCACGTGCCGTCGGTGCGGAAGTTGAGCGGCACGTCCTGCTCGCCGTTCTGCGAGAACTCGTCGAGGTCGTAGCTGCGCGCGGCCAGCACGACCGGCGCCGACTCGAGGTAGGTGAGCAGGTTGTCGACCAGCTGCGGGTCGACCGGCGGGCGGTTGACGACGATGCGCCCGTCGTCGTTCTTGCCGTCGTACACGCGCGCCGTCCGCAGCTCACCCTGCTGGGGCTGCGCCTGGTTCTGCGGCGGAACCTGGAACTCCTGCTGCGGTTCCGGCTCCTGCGGCGGCAGCGGCGGCAGGCCGACGCGCTGGCGCCACCAGTCCGGGATCAACCGGTCGGGACGCGGGAACGTCTGCAGCTCGTCGCGGAAACCGATGGGCGGCGGTGCGTTGCGCCAGCGCGGCTCGTCCTCGGCGTTGAAGTCGACCGTGAACGCCGCGGGCGCCTCGATCTCGTACAGCGCGTTCAGCCACGTGCCGCGGTCCGGGTGGTACATGCCCGCGCGCAGCTGCCCGAACATCTGCACCACGTCCATCGGCGGACGCACGGGCCGGAACTGCCCGTCGGGACCCGCGAACGCCAGGTCCACCTCGATGTGCCGTCCCGCCGCGCGGTACTCGGCCCTGATGCGCTGCCAGCCTTGCGGTACGGCCGGCAGCATGGCACGGCCGATCTGCCGCACCAGCTGCTGCTGGTCCTGCTCGCTCAGCGGTGTCGCCGGCTGGCTCATGATGGTCCTCGCCCCTCTCCCCGTGAAAGCCCGCTGATCTTATCGGGCGGCCTCTGAACGCGCGGGCCGGTCAGGGGGTTGCCTGTGCGAGACCTTCGCGATACCAGTCGGGCTGGTGCGACTCGACGCGCGGAAAACGCTCTTGTTCCAGCGCGAACTGGTCGGGGCCGGGGGGGCTCGTGAAGTCCGGCTTGCGGTCCCAGTTGAACTTGATCTTGAACTTGTCCGGCTTCTCGAGCTTGTACTGGGCGCCGAACCAGGTGCCCTCGCCCTCGGTGTACATGCCGCGGCGCAGGTCCTGGAAGCGGTGCCAGGTCTCGAGCGGCGGGTCCCAGTCGCGCATGACGCCGTCGGACCGGGTGAGCCCGACCCTGCCGTTGCTGAGACTGCCGACCACGCGGTACTCGATCGTCAGCTTCTGCCAGTCCTCCGGCAGGACCTCGAGCAGCATCACCGTCAGCCGGTCGAGCACTTCCTTCTGTCCCGCGGGGTCGAGCGTCGGCCAGCCAGTCATCGCGTTCCGGTCCTCCTCCAGGTCGGTTGCCCGACCCTATCCTCAGCCCTGCCAGCCTTCGGTCTCCGCGTTCGCGGCGAGTTCGACCTGCTCGCGCAGCCAGTCCGGCATGTGCTCGTCGTCGCGCGGGAAGAACTCCAGGTCGCGGACGTACGAGTACGGGTGCGGCCAGGCGCCCGGCCACTCGGGCTTCTCGTCGTAGTTGAGCCGGACGTCCGGCTCGGCGCCGTCCTGGAGCGTGATGGTGGCGGAGAACCAGGTGCCCCGCCCCGGCTCGTAGCACGCCCCGCGGAACTCGTCGAGCTTCGTCGAGAACACCTCGGGCACCGCGTACGACCTGCGCGTGCCGTCCTTCTTC
>JASLAV010000955.1 GCA_030146905.1 Lentzea sp.
CGTGGTCTACCGCGTGGTGATGGACGACGGCACCGAGCACGTGGTGACCAACCCGTCCGACTGGCCGGACGGCAAGCGCGCCGAGGTGTACGAGCCGATCACCAAGTGCACGATCATCGCGCCCAGCGAGTACATCGGCGCCATCATGGAGCTGTGCCAGGCCAAGCGCGGTCAGCTGGGCGGCATGGACTACCTGTCCGAGGACCGCGTGGAGCTGCGCTACACCATGCCGCTCGGCGAGATCATCTTCGACTTCTTCGACGCCCTGAAGTCGCGCACGCGTGGTTACGCGTCGTTGGACTACGAGGAGTCGGGCGAGCAGGACGCCGAGCTGGTGAAGGTCGACATCCTGCTGCAGGGCGAGCCGGTGGACGCGTTCAGCGCGATCGTGCACAAGGACTACGCCTACGCGTACGGCACCAGGATGGCCTCGAAGCTGCGCGAGCTGATCCCGCGGCAGCAGTTCGAGGTGCCGATCCAGGCGGCCGTGGGCGCCCGCGTGATCGCCCGCGAAACGATCCGCGCCATTCGCAAGGACGTGCTGGCGAAGTGCTACGGCGGTGACATCACGCGTAAGCGCAAGCTGCTGGAGAAGCAGAAGGAAGGCAAGAAGCGGATGAAGATGGTGGGCCGCGTCGAGGTCCCCCAGGAAGCCTTCGTCGCCGCTCTGTCCACCGACGACACCGGCAAGGACAAGGGCAAGAAGTAGTACCACCGGCCAAATCCGCGCCGACTGCCACATCTTCGGGTGGCTTGTCGGCGCGGATTGCCGTTCTCGGGTTTTTCCTCCGCCATGGTTGGCGCACCAACCGGAAGGAGGGGACCATGACCGTCATGGTCGGACACGAAGGCGACTCCTACACGGTCGATGACCTGGAGGGCATGCCTGATGACGGACGCCGTTACGAACTCGTCGACGGGCAGCTCCACGTGAGCCCGGCACCGGGGTACCGGCACCAGAAGATCGCCCTTAAGCTCGGTGCACTCCTGGATGCGCACTGTCCGGACGATCTGACCGTGCTTACCGCCCCATTCGCTGTGCAGACGTCCTCGAGGACTGAGCTGCAGCCGGATGTCCTAGTCGGACGCCATGCGGATTTCACCGAGAAGCTGCTGCCCGTCGCGCCACTGCTGGCGGTGGAAGTGCTCTCCCCGAGCACGGGCATTCGCGATCTCACGGTCAAGAAGAACGCCTACGAGCGCATGGGCGTGGTCAGCTACTGGGTGATCGATCCGCAGGAGCCCGTGCTGGCGGTGTTCGAACTCGACGCCGAGGGCTGCTACGAGCAGGTGGCCGAGGTGCAGGGGGAGAAGCCGTTCGACGCGACCCTGCCGTTCCCGGTGCGGATCGTGCCCGCCGAGCTGCTCGGCCGCCTGTGGGAGGAGAGCCCGGAATGACGAAAGAGCCTTCAGGACGTCCCTGTCCTGAAGGCTCTCGAAGGGGCGCGGCTCAGCTGTGGTTGCGGAGCATCCCGCTGAGCGCGTGGCGGCGGAGGATCGCTTCGATCTCACGCGCCTCGTGGCTGGAGTGCCGGGCGAGGATGGCTTCCATGTCCATCCGGGCGCTCGGGGTGTTGTAGGCGGCCAGCTCGCGGTTCAGCTCCGCTTCGCGCTTGCGGATCTGCCGCCGGGTGGCGAAGTACGTGCGAACGGTCTTCAGAGGGTTGGTCATGTCGCCTTTCGGTCGTCTCTCTGTATCGGTTCACCTACTATCTTGCCGCACGTCAGGGCCCTGCGCCGCCAAATCAGGCGTGATCTCCGCCGCAACTGTGACGGCGCCGTGAAGGCCGTGTCACCGGCCCAGGATGTCGAGCGCCTTCGAGTACTTCGCGCGCAGCCGGTCCTGGGTGGCCGGGTCGAGCAGCGCCAGCCGGGGCGGTGAGGTGTTGTCGGCGATGTCGGCCCGCTTCACCTCCACCGCGACCGGGTCGGTCAGCACCCGCGCCAGGTAGTCCTCCTGCGTCTCGCCGTCGCGGTGGCTCAGCGCGAGGACGGTCGCCACCACCTCCGGCGGGCACCCGGCGGCCAGCAGGTCGTCTGCGGTGACGGAGGTGTCCTCCACGACGTCGTGCAGCACGGCGGCCATGCGCGCGTGCTCGCCGGACACCCGGCCCATCACCCGCAGCGGGTGCTCGACGTACGGCCGCCCGGACTTGTCGACCTGTCCCTCGTGGGCCGCCCGGGCGATCCGGATCGCGTCATCAACGGTGAACGTCATCGCAACATTGTTCACACCCTTGACAAGGGCCAGTGGTCTAGTCCATTTTTCGAGTGGCCCACGTCACCTGTGCTGGGCTTTGGCCGCCGAGGAGAACGTGGAGGTGGACGTGGTTTCGAGGACGAGACGCGCACTGGGCGCGGTGCTGGCGGGTGTGCTGGCCATCGCGGGCCTGACCCTGGTCGTGGTGGGCAGCGCGTCGGCCGCCAACCTGGTCGCCAACCCCGGGTTCGAGGGCGGCACGGGCGGGTGGACGTGCAGCGCGGCGGCGACCGCGGCGACCACGACCAAGCGCAGCGGCACGCACGCCATGGCGGGCACGCCGGCGGGCCAGGACAACGCCCGCTGCTCGCAGACGATCTCCGTGCAGGCCAACACCGCCTACAAGCTGTCCGCGTGGGTGCAGGGCAGCTACGTGTACCTCGGCGTGACCGGCACCGGCAGCGGTGACAAGAGCACGTGGACGCCGGGCTCGGCGGGCTTCAGCCGGCTCTCGATCGACTTCAACACCGGCGCGAGCAGCAGCGTCACGATCTACGTGCACGGCTGGTACGGCCAGCCGACCTTCTACGCCGACGACGTGAGCCTCGACGGCCCGGGCACCCCGCCGACGAGCACCACCACCAGCACGACCACGACCACCACCACCACGACCACGACCACGACGACCACCACGACGCCCGGCAACCCGGACCCGTCGCTGCCCAAGCACGCCCTCACCGGCTACTGGCACAACTTCGACAACGGCTCGCGCCTGCTCAGGCTCGCCGACGTGCCCAGGACGTACGACATCGTGGCGGTCGCGTTCGCCGACGCCGTGGCGACGACCCGCGGCGCGGTCGACTTCACCCTCGACCCGACGCTGT
>JASLAV010001014.1 GCA_030146905.1 Lentzea sp.
GGGAATTCCCCACCCTGCTCCTCGACACCCCGTACACCCGCGAGGAGACCATCCTCCTGGTGTTCTTGCGGCACCGTTTCCAGAGCGAACGCGCGTCGGGACACGAAGACGTCACCGTCGAGCGGGACGACCTCGTCGCACACGTCGCTTCGTTCCGACCTGCCCATGCGACCAACCGGTCCGGCGACGAGTCCAGGGCGAACAACGCCGTGGACAACTTGGTCAAGGCGAAGGTCCTCAGCAAGACGAACGACGCCTCTCGGCTGCGAGTCTCCTCTGTCATCGCGGTTCTGTTGCCGTTGCCGCGGTTGCACGAACTGTGGGAGTGGCTCAAGCAGCAGAACGGCGCCACGGACGACGAAGGGGCGGAAGCATGACAACGGGCGATGCCGACGCACCGCTGTTCTACCTCGCCGGGGCCACCGAGGGCACCACCCAGTGGAAGGTCGAAACGCTCCAACTCGTCAACTGGGGCGGCTTCCACGGACCCAGCACCGTGACCTTCGCACCCACCACGACACTGCTGTCCGGCGCGTCCGGGACCGGCAAGTCAACCCTGCTCGACGCGTATATCGCGTTGATGATGGACTCCAACGTCCCGTTCAACGGCGCGTCCAACGACGCCACCGTCGGGCGGGCCAGAAGTGCCGACCAGCGTAGCCTCGTCTCCTACTTGCGCGGCAAAACGGACACCAGCCGGAACACCGAGGGCGACCTCGCCGACCAAGTGCTGCGCGGACAGAACTCCGCCACGTGGGGCGCCCTGGCCGCCACGTTCGTCGACGACAACGGACGTCGGTTCACCGTCGCACGGCTCTACTACGTCCCCCGTGCCGCCACCAAGGACAGCGACCTCACCCGCAAGCTGTGCACCGTCGACGGAACGGTCGACCTGCGCGACGTCGAGCCGTTCGCAGAAGGCAAGTTCGACAAACGGGCTGTCGAGGGTCGGTTTCCGAACCTGAAGATGTACAAGTCCTATGACGAGTTCTCCCAAGCGTGCTTCACCCGCCTGGGCATCGGCGCGAACGGCGATGGAGGGAAGGCGCTGCGCCTGCTCGCCCGCATCCAGGCCGGACACCAGGTCCGCACCGTCGACGACCTCTACAAGTCCATGGTCATCGAACTCCCCGGCACCTACGCCGCGGCCGACGACGCGGTCGACCACTTCAAGAACCTCGAAGACGCCTACAAGGCGATGGAAACCGAGCGGAAGAAAGCGGAGGTGCTCGCGCACATCCCGAAGCTGAACGACGACCGTGACAGGGCGTTGGCGGACGCCGCTCTCATCGACAGCCTGGGTATCTATCAGCCTGGGGATGGTCCACTGGCGTTATGGAAGCTGATCACCGAGGACGCCCTGCTGGAGGCCGCAGAGACAACCAACCGCTCACGGCGTGCCGAGGCCGAGAAGAAGAAGCTGGATGCCGAAGGACGACACACAGCCCTGGTCTCCCGGAAGAGCGCGGTCGAAGCGGCCCTCGGGGAGAACGAATCCCACGCGCTGCTCGCGAAGCTGGACGAAGCGATAACCAGGCTCGGGTTCGACCTCTCCTCGGCAAGGACCCAGCGCGACAGTTTCGACCAGCTGACCGCCCGCCTCGATCTGGCGGTCACGAGCGCGGACGACTTCGCCTCGGCCTGGTCGCGGTCCCAGACGTTCATCGACGGCTTCGACGCCGCGCTCACGGACGTCAAGGAACGCGAGAACGCACTTCGCGACGCCATCTACGAGCCCAGCAAGGAGAAGAGCGAACTCATCGGGGAACGCGCGTCCCTCGCGGAGCGCGAAGGACGCATGGAGCGCGGCCTGCACGAGTCCCGTATGATCATCTCCAAGGCGACGGGCATCGCCCCAGGGGATCTACCGTTCGTCGGTGAGCTTATAGACGTCCTCCCCGGGCAGAAGAAGTGGCGGAAAGCCATCGAGACGACACTTCTCGGCCTCGCCCGCGTACTGCTCATCGACGCCGACGACCTCGACCGCGTCTCCCGCGTCATAGACCCGCTCAAACTCCCGCGTCGAATCAACTACGAGGGCGTCGACCTCACCCCGTTCAGTCCGCGCGACCTCAACCCGGACTACGTCTCCGGCAAACTGGCGTACAAGGACAGCCCGTTCACGACGTGGGTTCAAGATCGTCTGTCGGCTGATAACACAGACGCACTGTGCGTGGACTCCGCCCACGAGCTCGGCGGCAGGGAACGCCGCGTGACCGTGAACGGCCAGACCCGCAAGGGAAGGTCGGGCGCACACGGCGAGAGCAACGCGCCGTACGTCATCGGCTTCTCGAAAGAAGAGCGCCTCTCCGAGATCAACACCCGGATCGGTGAACTCGACGGGGTACTCCGCGGTATCGACGCCCAGCTCAAGACGCTGAACAGCGAGTTCAAGGGACTTCTCGCGGACAAGAGCGCCCACGAACACATCCTCGCAACGCAGTGGCGGGACATCGACCCCGACGGCATCGAGGCCGAGATCGCCAGGTTGCAGGGCGAGCGAAAACTGATCCTCGACTCGGACGACTCGCTCCGGGAACTCCGGGAGAGCCTCGCCAAGCTCGAAGCGAACGTGAAGACAGCGG
>JASLAV010001049.1 GCA_030146905.1 Lentzea sp.
CGTCACTTCGGCGATCCATTGCTGACGCGAAACGGACGCGGCATGAAGCTGACACCATTCGGCGCCGCGTTGGTGGAACCGGTCGACCGCGCCGTTGACTCTATGCGTGCGGTGTTGAGTAGCCGCAGCACTTTGAAGTCCGGCCTGGTCAGTCGCACGTTCACCATCATGGCAAGTGACTATGTCTCGATCGTACTCATCAAGCCACTCCTGCGATTGCTCTGGAGGTCTGATCAGAACGTATCAGTCAAGATCGTGCCGATCGGCGACGACATGCTTTCGTCGCTGGAAGGTGACGAATGTGACCTCCTCATAGCGCCGAGGTCGATATTGTCGGACGATAAGATGAATTACCACAGTCGCCACCTGTTCACCGACAGATTTGTAGCGGTCGTGGACGCGGACAACACGATTCTCGGTGAGAGCAGCGCGTTTAATGACATCACTAAGTTGCTCCATGTTGACAGTCTGCGAGGCGTAGAAATGTCGGGCATCGAACTAGGCTCTGCTCTGGCTGCCATCGCAGGAAGTTTCAGTGCGCGGATGTACTTGGTGGCGGGCACGCCGATGATAGCGCTCGTCCAGTCACGACTTTATGAGCTTTTCGGACGGGAAATCGGCTTACGTGCCATCCCGCTCGAGATCGAAACTTCTTTGTATCAAACCATGTACTGGCACCACAAAGACGCTGCCGACCCGGAGCATATTTGGCTCCGTGACAAGCTGAGTGAGGTGGCGCAGTCTATCTGACGAGGGACTGCGAGACGAAACCAGCTCATGACTCACAGGCTTCAGGCGGCCGGCAGCTGCGAAGCTGGCAAAGAAACGGCCGAATTGTCCCTGTGTCGCTGATAGCGGCACGGTCGACTGCGCCGAGCCGGATTGGTCGGAAGCCAGATCGGCGACCGCTTCGGTTCGTACACCGGTAACGATTGTCGTACTGGTGCAGATCCCCCGAAGTCGACGCGCGCGAGATGATCGTCCCGCCCTTGCGCGGCGTAGACCGAGCGCCGAACGCCTCCCGATCAAGTACTCGAACACGGTGCCCAGGTCTTCTTTGCCGGTCAGCTCATGGATCGGCGCAGAAGCGCTGTCCCTCCTTCGGATCCTGCGTCGACCTGGTGCGTCTCCACGCCGTTTCGCTAGACCAGCTGCCGGTAGGCGGTGGGGCTAACCTGACTGGGAGGAGGTCTTCTCTCCAGTCAGGTGGTTTACCTTCGGCATCAGCTCGCTGGCCTTGCTCAACGTGATTTCGGCGAGGCTGCCGAAGTTCGTCTCGAGCCCAGATCCAGTACTCGGTGTCGAGCGGCGTGTCGTTGCCCCGTTCGGGCTATCCGGCTCGACGTTCAGGCAGTGCGCGACCACCTCGTCGCCAGCGGTCGACGAGGTGCACGGGACGGTGGTCGAACACTGCACTGCCTACTCGGCGAAATCTGGAAGAGATGTCGAGCGATCTAGGAGCCTCTGACAACAGTGGTCCGAAGTTGTGGGTCAGCTCGAATTTCCGACTGGGTATACAGACAGTCTCGTGCTTTTCCTTGCGCAAACAGCGCCTGCTGGTCTGCGAAATGTGGCGACGCCGGATCGATCGACTGGGAAAAGGTGAGCAGGCACTTCGCCTGTGGCCCGCTTCCGGTGAACCGCACGGCAAGGAGCATGCTCGTACCGGTGTTCACCTGATAGCCGTCTTTAGTCAATTTGTCGCCTCCGGGTACAACTGGCTCCAGTGTTGTCGCTGGAGTTGCGGTGTACTCAACGACGTTGATGGCCCCGAGCACGTCAGGCGCACCCGGCGTGGGCAGCTCATGCCCGCCCTTGGCGCTGTGCTGCACCACGCCGAGCGGGACGTCCAGAGGGAATCCTGCCGCTTCCAGCGTTTGCCGGGCGCTGTCCAGTGCAGGTCCCAACACGGCGGGATCCGGACGTGGAGAGCCGGGGGTGTGCACTGGATCGCGTGGGTCGAACGCGGATGAGAACAACGGGCCTGCGGCATTCAGCGCGTCGGGGTGCGCGGATAGCACCTTCGACAACATCTCGCGCCACAGCACGGCACCCCGGCTGTGCACCTGGAAGCGTCCGTCCCAGCCATCCAGCACCGCGCATGCCTTGCTCACGTCGCGCCAGCCGGCTTCGGTGGATCCGGCGTGCACGCGGCACAGCTGGCGCACCGGGTCCAGCAACAACCGCGAGCTCAGAGTCTCGTTGGACAGGACCGCGGACACCAGCTCATCAAGGGTGAACCGGTGGGCCGGCCCGGGGTCTGCGAGCAGCATGGCGTTGAACCTGGCCCGCGCCGGCAACGCCGCCCGTTCTTCCCCCAGCTGCGCCGGAAATCCCTCGATCGGACTCCGCGGGTTCACTATCCACGGAGAGTTGTTGGCGTTGAAGACGTAGTCCCGGCGGGTGAGCTGCGGCCACCGCGAAGCCGGCAGCAGGCCTGCCGCGGGGGCTCCCGGTTCTTCCCGCCATTCCTGTTCCGGATCGCTTCCGTCCAGGAGCCCGATCGGGCTTTCGAGCCACGTGCGGGTCGCCTTCGGGGTGAGGTTGGGGGTGCTCGGCGCATCACCGAACCAGGCCGTCCCGGAACTGTCCGCCGCCAGCGTGTTCAGCCACGGCGTGCCGAACTCGGCGTTCCGCGCGGCGACCTGGGCGGTGCTGCCGGACCTGGCCATGGCCAGCCAGAAGTCGACCAGCCGGGTGTTCCCCGCGTTGGCGTCGCGGAACTCGATCGCGCTCGTGCTGGTCCAGCCGAAGCTCGGATCGATGGACGACAGGTCGACGATCGGACCGTGCTTGCCGGACCACAGCGTCCTGCTCACCGTCCTCAGTCGGCCATCAGTCCCCTTGACCGGCACGGTCACCACTTTGGGCTGCATCTGCAGGATGCGATCGCCGAAGTGGAAGCTCGTCGGTTGTCCCGGCACCAGCTGGAGCCTGCCGAACGTGAACCTGGCACCCGGAGAGACTGTGTGCGTCCATGCCACTCGGTTGTTGAAACCGATTTGCACGCCTGGCAGGCCGCCCACTCCTGCGCCGTAGACGTCGAGCACGCCGGGGACCGTGAGCTGGCTCTCCCACAACTGGAGCTCGCCCTGCCACGGGAAGTGCGGATTGGCCAGCAGCTCTCCCCGGCCTGAGTCGGAGAGTCGGCCACCGACGGCCCAGCCGTTGCTGCCCAGCGTCGCGGTGTTCCTCTCGCCGGTCAACAAGGGCCGCACCGCGTCGGCCACCGCGGCCGCTGGAACGTGCGGCCCCCACACCACCTGATCACTCGGCGGGTGTGCGACGGCGATTGCCGGGAGCACAAACCGTCCACTTGAGACGATGGCGAGATCTTGTTGATAGGCCAACAGGTCGACCGCCGAGATTCGTCCGACCCAAGGCTGACCCGCACACCAGCCGCGGACACCGCCCGGCCCGACTGAGGCCAGGTAGTGGTTGTAGCCGGCGGCATAACCCTCGATCATCGACCGTGCATCGCGGGAGATCGCCGCCAACGCCTGCCTAGCCTTGTCCACCAGACCCAGCGCCCGGTAACCGACGTCAGATGCCAGGTTCTGGTCTCCGGGGCCCGCACCGAGCCACCGCGAGCGCTCACCCCGCACCTTGACCACCTGGTCTGCGAGATCGCAGAGCCGGTCCTCGGCGTAGGCCCAGCCCTGCCCGAACGCCGCGCTGCCGAGGCTCGTCGCCAGGACGTGCGGAATCCCGTAGCTCGTGCGCCGGATCTCGGCACGGTAGCCGGGTCCGACGACTGTGGACTGCTGGTGAGCGGTGGGCGTGAACCCGCCATCCGCTCTGGCAGGAGAGGCCGCCGGCAAGAGCGACGCGACGACGATGACCAAGGCTGGCAATGCGAACGATGCCTGACGCGGCAACCGAACCGTCAACATGATCGTCCAGTTCTACTGCGTGGGTGAATGCGGAACTTCGGAGAGGCACCCGAGGCTTCGCCGAACGACTGACACGAGGCGCTCACTCCATGGCGGTGCCGACTTCTGCGGTCGTCGTGTCGCCGGTGGTGCGGAGCCGGCGCCAAAAGCTGTTGTAGGGGGTCACCTTCATCATCGGCAACCACCCGTCGGCGTGCAGGTGATCAATGACGCGGGGATCGACGAAGTCCTCCACGAGCAGCACCGTCTCAGCGGCCCGCGCCACCGAGACACGGGCTCCGCGCAGCACAGCGCACTCGAGGCCCTCGACGTCGATCTTGAGCACGAGCAGGTCCAGGTCCGCCACGTCGGCCAGTTCGGCGTCGAGGGTGGAGACCGGCACCCGCTCCTTGACGACGTGGCCGTTCCGCACGACGACGGCCCATGAGCCCAACCCGCTGCTGCCGGGCTCGTCCACGTCGAAGTTCAGGGTCGCGGTGGTCACCGAGCCGTCCGCGAGCGCGCGCTGTCGCACGTCGACCACGTCCTCAAGCCCGTTGGTCGTGATGTTGCGACGCAGGAGCGCCGCCGATGAGCACGACGGCTCGAACGCGAGGATCCGCGCCGGGCGGTCGCGCAGATGGTTGCCGACGGTCACGGAGTAAGTGCCGAGGCCGGCGCCGATGTCGACGAACACCACGGCGCGGCGCGTGCGGGCGGCGCGGTCGAACTCGGCCAGCAGCGCATCGATGTCAGGCCGCTCGAACGCGGGCGATGCGCACGCGGCGTCAATGGTGCCCAGGCGCAGGTGGAACGTGCCGAAGACCGAGTCGATCCGCGTGATGTCGAGGAACGCCATCCGCAACGGCCGGCGGCCCAGCAGCCGGCAGGCCGAGTACACAGCTTCGTAGACCAACAAGCGCAGGCGAGGCGACCGGACGTCGCGATGCAGCAACACGGTCTTGTTCAGCACGTAGCAGGCAACGAACATCAGGCGCCGCCGCCACGAGAGCGTGACCGGCACACCACGGGTGTTCGAGACGACCATCGGTGCAATCCTCTCCGCCGACTGTCTGCATGCCGACGTGCTCGGTCGACTCCTTCCGAACAGTTGCCTGAACGGGAGGGACAACCGAGCTCCGGTCGGGTGAGGTTCAGAGAACCGGCGACGAGGAACCCGGCGATCGGCACCCGTAGGCCATGCCATTGCGCACCTCGCCACCGTTGTGCGGCTGGGCTTTGCGTCGCACGGAATCTGCACGTCGCACCAGTTCGGCATGGGGATCAGCAGGGCCACCGGGTGAGCACGACCCACGTGGTCGCCCCGTCCATCCGCGGCTGGACTCGACGACTGGCAGACTGTCCGGTGCGGGACGTCCCCCTGGCGGTACCGATGGTGGTCTCGACCCGGCACCCGTGCTCGCGGTGCGCGCTGGGTGCGGCCACGTCGTGCGGTCAGAGCGCGACGTGCCGTGCATGCGACAGACCGCGGCGACCGCGGCGATCCCGTCGCGCACTGAGCGAAAGGTCGAGCCGGGCGAGTCCGCCCAGGTCACCGGGACCTCGGCGATCCGCAGCCCGTCGGCGTGGATGTGCCGCAGCAGCTCCACGTCGAACGCGAACCCGGCGTTCCTGCAGCGGGCCAGCGCCGTGGTGACCGCGCGGCGGTCGAAGAACTTGAAGCCGCACTGGGTGTCGTGCACGCCGGGCACGAGCGGCCGGGCGACGGCGCGGAACACCTGGCTCCCGATCCGGCGCATCAGCGACCGTGGTGTGACGACGGCGCCGCCGGGGGCGTGGCGTGACGCGATCGCCGCCGCAGCACCGTGGTGCAGTTCGGCCAGCACGTCGACCAAGGTGGTCACCGGCGTCGAGAGGTCGGCATCGGTGAACCCGACGTAGCGCGCGCTGCTGGTGCGCATCCCGCGCAACACGGCGGCGCCCTTGCCGGCCTGTGCACAGCCGATCGTCACGACCTCGGTGCGGCCGCGCACGGAACCCGCCACTGCCGACGTGTCGTCGTAGCTGCCGTTGTCGACCACCACGATCCGCGCGGACCACGGGCGGGTGTCGAGGAATCCGACCATGCAGTCGAGCGTGTCGGGCAGCCGTGCGGACTCGTTGAACGCGGGAATCACCACTTCGACCTCGACGGGACCGCGCATCGCCGACCGAGGAATCCTTGACTCGAACCGCTGAACTCCCGTCACCGGAGACGCCGCATGTGCTGCCGGGGCGATACGGCGAGATCGAGACTTTCCTGCTCTGTCACCAGTAACCTCCGCTAGGGCGTGTACGGCAGGACGGTTCGGCTCCCGCCCGGACGCTCCTCGGGTCGAAGCACGGCATACAGATGTGCGGCCCGGTTCCGGGAAAGCGGAAAACGTTCGACGCCAAGATTCCGGCGGATTCCAGCAGGTGTGGCCAGGACCCTGGTGACCGTATCACCGCTGCGCACTCCGGAAAAGAAAAACTCAACCATCACGGAGATCGATGTGACTCATAAACAGTGGTTATGTTTAGGGTGTGGTTGGGCTCGGAAGGTGAGTGTGCCATTCCGGAAGTCTGTCGAGTGAAATCCACGGACGCACCGCCTTCTCGGTGAGGATCGAGCCTCTTGATGCGGACATTTGTCACTCGGTATGGTTTCCTGAGCCAATCCGAGCGCGGGCGGTTACGTATGGGATGCGAGTGCCATGCAGACGGGTCCGGTCGCGGATGAGCGCCTTGTCCCAACGAGCCCTGTCGCGGTTGGCGGGTCTGCGGATCCTCGTCCTGAACTGGCGCGATGTGCGCCATCCTGAGTCCGGCGGCGCGGAGACCTACATCCACGAGACCACCCGGCGATTCGTCGCTGCCGGCGCGCACGTCACGTTGCTCACCGCGCGGCCACCAGGGCAGCCGGCTCGGGAGCAGATCGACGGCGTCGACGTCCACCGTGCCGGTGGCACGCTCACCGTTTATCTGCGCGCGGCTTGGCGGATGCTGCGCACCGGGCGCCGCTACGACGTCGTCCTCGACTGCCAGAATGGCATTCCCTTCTTTGCGCCCCTGTTCCTCCGGGTTCCGGTCGTGCAGGTGGTCCACCACGTGCACCAGGACCAGTTCGCCACGAGGTTCTCGCCCGTCGTCGCCGCCGTGGGACGACGACTTGAGGCCGACTGCGCACGGTGGGTCTACCGCGGCAGGCGCAGCGTCGCGGTGTCCGCCTCCACGAGGCAGGAGATGCGCTCTCGGCTGGGAGTCGACGGAGTGATCGACATCGTGCCCAACGGCGGCATGCCGTTCCCGCGGGCCAAGCGCACACGGGCCGAAGTGCCCACTGTGGTGCTCGTCGCGCGACTCGTGCCGCACAAGCGGGTCGACGTGCTGCTGCACGCCGTCGCCCAAGCCCACGCCGTGTTGCCGCAGATGCGTGTCGAGATCATCGGCGGCGGCTCCGAGCTGGACTCGCTGAGAGAGCTGTCCGCGCGACTGGGCCTCACCGGCATCGTCACCCTGCACGGCCGGGTGTCCGACGAGGTCCGCGACGCGTTGCTCGGCCGCGCCTGGGTGACCACCAGCACGTCCGACGGCGAGGGCTGGGGTTGCTCGGTGCTGGAGGCCGCTGCGGCGGGTGTGCCGTGCGTGGCGCTGGAGGTGCCGGGCATCCGCGACGCCGTGCTCGACGGCCGCACCGGCCGGCTGGTCGCCGAGCGGGGCCCAGCGGCCTTCGCGGCGGCGCTGGTCACTGCGCTGACGGAGCTGGCCGACCCGGATCGGGCCGCCGCCGTGGCGGGGGAGTGCCGACGCTGGGCACGCCGCTTCACGTGGGACCGGTCGGCTGAGCTGCTCGCCGCGTCCGTGCTGGCGGCGCGGTGCGACACGTTCCGGGAACGGCGCACGGTGCGGCCGGACATGACCACTCTGGCCTGGTTCACCCACGACGACCCGCCGGCTGTGCTCGCCCGTCTGCGCCTGACCGACGAAGTGGCCGTCGCCGGCACCCGGATGGCGGTGGTCCTGCGGGGCTGCGACGACCTGGCCGCGCTGGCGCTGCTGGAGGAGCTCGGCGCGTCCACGGTGCGGGTGCGCACGGCGGGGCGGCACGACGTGCTCGCCGGTCCGGACGTCGCGGCGAGGCCGGCGCCGGGCAGCAGGACCTCCGTTCCCGGGACGTGCGTCTGAACGCGTTCCGGGAACGGAGGTCCTGCTGTCTATCCGCCGATCACCCGTGCGGCGCTCTCCGGCGAGATTCCCCGGTCTACGACGAGATGACGCAGGATCAGGTTCTCGGCGTCTTCGCTCCGCACACCGAGGTGTTCGAGATCCGCGCGCCGACCGGCCAGCATCATCGAGTAGGTGCGCGGTAGCCGGTCGACCAGCCGGGACAGGAGCATGTGCTCAGCGGCGGCGTACATCGCGCGAAGATCGACTCCGTGGAAGTACCGCTGGTAGTAGCTCACGCCGCCGACGTGCACCACCTCATCGGTCATGTCCTGCTGCCACAGCCGGTCCGCGCCCTCCTCGACCTGCAGCGACGCCTCCGACCGATGGGCGAGCGGGCGCACGGCGTGCGTCCGGTAGCCGGCCGCCGCGGCGTCGATCTGGTAGGCGACGAGGGTGTC
>JASLAV010001078.1 GCA_030146905.1 Lentzea sp.
TTCTGTTGCACCGCGCCGGAATCCTGCCGCTTCGCCTGTTGCCGGTCCTCGACCTCGCCGTCGATCGCGCGCTGCTGCTCCGGGCCGGTGGCGGCCACACGTTCCTGCACCGACTGCTGCTGGAGTACTTCGCCGGACTCGAACCATCCGGAGTTCCGCGGAGCTACCTCAACAGTCTGCCAGCGATCGATCTGCGGCCGTACGTCCTGCTGGCACGCGCACGGGAGGACGCGGTGCAGGAAGGCTATGAGGTCGTGCGCCTGCTGGCTTACACCGGTTCCGTACTGCCGCCAGAAGTGTGGGCCCCGGCGGCGATCGAGATCGTCGAGTCCATCGAGGACCGCCTGGACAACCGCCCGGACCTGGCGAACAAGCGTGGCGCGCGGGCCATCCACGTGTACAACCTCGCGGCCATCGGCCAGATGATCCTCGGCGCGGAGCACCCCGAACTCACACCCATCGCCGCGATCCACCTGGGCAAGGTGCTTGTTTGGGAGCCCTACCCCTCCAACATCGTGCACGGGATCTGGTTCGAGGAGATGAGACCCACCGTGATCGAGCTCCTCGAGTCCGCGACGGGGTCCGGCGATCCCGAGGTGGCATCCGCGGCCGAGCACACGCTCACCCGGCTCAGGGCGATCCGCTGACGAGGAAGACCCGTCGGCGGCCACGATCGCAGCGAAAGCGATGCGCGGCCGTCTAGGGATCAACGGCGTCGACCACGTCCAGCGTGCAGTGAACAGTGCACCGCGCGACGGTCATGTCGCTGGCGGACGCCTGGGAAGGTGAGCGCGATGCAGTTGTGCCCGGGAACTGCGGTCCAGATCGGGGCGCGACACGGGCCGCTGGCGGGCTTGATGACGGCGGGCGCGATGCTAGCGCTTGATCACCGGGGTTTTGTGGGTCGAGACGTTGTCCATCACCAGATGCACCGCCAGGTCCGCGGGCACTTCTGTGTCGACGGCGATCAGGAACTTCTTGAACTCGATCGCACGATGCCGTGCGTGCAGCCGGCCGATGACCTTGCCGGAGGTGATGTCCAGCGCCGCATACAAGCTTGACGTGCCTTGCCGGGTGTAGTCGTCCGTGGCGCGCTGCGGCGTTCCCGGCGGCATCGGCAGGATCGGCGCGGTGCGGTTGAGTGCCTGGATCTGCGACTTCTCGTCCACGCACAGCACCACCGCCCGCAACTTCCACGCCTCACGGCGATGCGGCTGCAGCGGTGTTGGCGCTGATCAAGGTGTCGGCTCCCGGCACGGCACAGGAGCGGCTCGACGCGGTCCGTACCGGACTGGCTGTCGGCGCGGTCCTTGACCTCTCTGGCCAGCTGCTCGCTCCCGGTTCAGAGAGGCCAAGGACATATCCCTAGCCCTGCCCACTGCTCAACAACATCACGATCGAAAAATCAGATGATCTTGGTGACCACTCTACTCAGCGCCAAGGCGCGCACTGTATTTGCCGCACCGGGAAGCACCTCATTCGATTGCGCCGTCGGCAACTCCGGCAAAGCCAGCGGGTGCGGCTCACCAGTCAATGCCTGCAACGCGGTCGCGACCTCGTCAAGACCTGCCTTGACGTACCGATCGGTGACCCCTACCCACAGGTTGTTCTCGGCGTGCCCCGCGTAGGCGCGGGCCACTGCGATACCAAAATTGCGCTCCACCCATGTCAAGGTGGTGTGCCGCACCCAGTACATGCTGATGTGCTCCTTCTCGACAACCTCGATATGCTGCCTCAACCGCTCCCACAGATTCTTGTATCGCGACACGGTTATCGGCCTGCCGCTTCTCAGCCGCAACAACCGACTCTCCCCGTCTGTCGCACCTCGCTCCTGCGCATGGGTGAGAAGAGCATGCACCAACGTCCGGGACACCGGCTGCAGACGCTGCATTCCCTTCTCCCTCAGCGTGATCAGCTGCCTGTCGGGATCCAGGTCCTTCAACCGCAGACCCCTCACGCCATGGGGGCGTGCGGCGGTCTCCATATGCAGCCGGAGCAACAGGCTATCCAGCCGCGGATCGAGTCCGGTCCTGACTGCCGTCTGATGGATCTGCTCAACAAGTGCCGGACTCAGCGCATAGCGCCGGGACTTGCCCTGCCGAGGTTTGCTCACCCGTGCCATCGGGTTCTGCCGGGACGACAAAACCCCCTCCAGCACTGCAAATCGATACAGGCAGGCCAGCGCAGCGTAAGCGTGTTTCGCCGCGCCGGAACCGTCAGCATGGTTCCCACGCCGTAGCGCGGTGGCACGGAAGTGCTCGATCAAATCGCCCACCTCACGCCGCGTCGGCTCATCCAGCCTGAGCGTGCCCCAACACGCGACGACCCTGTTCAGGTAGCCCTCAACGTGAGGTCGCGTCGCCAGGCTTGTCGCTTCCACAACCAGAGGCACGAACTGCTCGAAGGTGGGCAGATTCTGAGGTCGCAGAGCGGCCAGCAGTTCTTCCGGCTCCACATCCATGTGCCGCATCATCTGGGCCAACATCTGCATATCAGCCGGCGTACTAGCCATGGCTACCACCCGAACCGGACACGTCCTCGACCACGACGCCGTACCGCGCCCCGGTCCCGAACTCGCCGTCGCCACAGTCATCAGCGACGCCGACCGGTGTCAGGCCCGCGTGACCGGGCGGCGCGCCAGCGGGACGCATCCTCTCCACAATCCTTCGGGGATCAGGCAGCGCCTGGTCGAGCGTCTCCAGGGTGTGCAGCACGACAGCGGACATTGAGGGGACGGCGACCACCAGCGCCGGGGTGCCCGCGTCGTAGCCGCACCAGCGCCGCAAGGCCGCGGGCACGAGCACCATGTTGCGAGAGGTCAGCACACAGGCGCCCTGCTCGTCGCGGCGCACGACGATCTCGTGACCCTCGCCCACGCCGACGGTGACGCGGGTGCCCGGAGTCCACCCCAACTGCGAGAACAGCTGTTGATCGGTGAGCCTGCCGTCGGAGTCGAGCAGCGCCACCGCGTAGCGCCGTCGCTGCCGGCTCGCCCGTTGCCTGGCGGGCATATCGCCGAGCCGGGGAGTCTCGGTCCGCCTCAGGTCCAGTGTGCGTGGTGCGCGCGCCGAGCCAGGCGCCCTGGAGAGGCCCGCCGCCAGCGCGTCGCCGGGCTCTGCGGCGGATGGGTCGGACGTGGCGTCGCCGAACCTGAGGGGCGGGACGATTCCGTCAGTCACGGGCACCCCGCGGTGCCGGCTGCCGAAGGAGGCCGGGGTGTATCCCGTGTGTCCCTGACGAGGCCGTACGGGCGGTCGAGAAGCTGCTGTTACGGGATCGGTCCCGGATGCAGGTGTTAGCGCAGGTACACCGATCCCGGCAGCGCCAGCATCAACGCCAGCGCGGCGCGCGCACGGCGCACACCGGTCTCGCCGCCGCCGTACCGCGTCACGTGCCGTTGCACGTCGTAGTTCGACAGCACCCACGTGGTGGGCGCGCCGACGGGCGCGACAGCCGCGAGCGACGAGTCGATCACCGATCGCAACGCCTCGAAGTCCCACGGCGCCGTCAGGTAGTGGAAGTTGAACGCCTGGTGCATCTCGTCGGCACGCAGGTACAT
>JASLAV010001088.1 GCA_030146905.1 Lentzea sp.
CGGCTGCTGCACGCCATCGCGACCGCGGGGCGCGCGATGACCGTCGGCGAGCTGACCGGGCTGCTGGGCATCAGCCAGTCCACCTGCTCGCACCACGTCCGCAAACTGGCCGAGGTCGGGTTCGTGCGCGTGCACAAGGAAGGCACGGCCACGCACGTCAGCGTGAACCCGTCGTGCTGCACCGGCCTGCCGCACGCCGCCGACGTCGTCATGGGCGTCCTCGCGCCACGCCCGTGCTGCCCGGAAGACCTGCCGCTCGACGTCACCGTCCGCGCGATGCGCGACGACGACTGGGCAGCGGTGCGCCGCATCTACGCCGAGGGCATCGCCACCGGCGACGCCACGTTCGAAACCGAGGTCCCCCCGCGCAGGGCACTGGACTCCAAGTGGTTGCGCGACCACCGCTGGGTCGCCGAGGTCGACGGCGCGGTGGCCGGCTGGGCGGCGGCGACCCCGGTGTCCACACGGGACTGCTACGCCGGCGTGGCCGAGCATTCGGTCTACGTGAGCACCGGCTTCCGCGGCAGAGGTGTCGGCAAATCCTTGCTGCACAAGCTGGTCACGGCCGCGGACGCCACGGGCATCTGGACGTTGCAGACCTCGATCTTCCCGGAGAACCGCGCCAGCCTCGCCCTGCACCACGCCGCGGGCTTCCGCACCCTGGGTGTCCGCGAACGCATCGCGCGGCATCACGGCGTGTGGCGCGACACCGTCTTCCTCGAACGCCGCGCGGCAGGCTGACCGGCCGCGCCCTTCACTCCCCCACGGCCTGCGGCGACGAGGCCACCGCGAGCCACTCCAGCTCGGCGGCCAGAACACCCAGCTGGAACCGCGACTGCACGCCGAGCAACGACTGCAGGCGCGCGATGCGCCGGTTCAGGGTGCGCAGGCTGATGTCCAGCTCACGCGCGATCGCACGGTCGGTCGCGCCGGTGCGCATGAGCCGCAGCAGGACCTGCGTCGCCGGCGTCGGTTCCTTGCCCACGGACACGGCGTGATCGCCGGTGGGGCGATCGCCTCGGAGGCGCGGCGCCGGAACAGCGGTCAGGTAGCCCTCGCGCCGACCGGCACGCGACGTGACCGAGCTGGTCATCGACCCTCCCTCACAAACGCGCGCTCGTCCCACGGGGTGTGCGACCACCCCCGGTGTTACGCGGGTCACAGCCATGCGGCGACGGTAAGCCGGACTATTGGCGACTGTCAATCAAAAGTCGGCACTTCGTCGCCAAAGCGTGTCCATCTTCCGACTGAGCACCGCCATTAGCCGATCACCACCTTGACGGTGCAGATCATGCTCCTTTACGTTCCACTCCGGAACGAAACGTAATAGGAGGTGGTCGTGATGCACGCAGCAGTGGTGCAGTCGTCCGGGGAGCTCGAGCTCTCCGCCGTACCGGACCCGGTAGCCGGACCCGGACAGGTCGTCATCGAGACCGAGGCGATCGGCGCGGGGTTCGTGGACGTCATGCTTCGGCGAGGCGAGTACCAGGGTCCCGCAACGGGCCTGGTCCCCGGTGTGGAAGTCGTGGGTCGGGTGCGTGCGGCCGGGCCGGACGTGCTCGGCGACCTGACCGGACAGCGGGTGCTGGCACTGCCGAGCTTCGGCGGCTACGCGCAGCTCGTCGCGGTCGACGCCGCCCGTGTCCTGCCGCTGACCGAGAACGCCGACGCCGCGGACGCCGTCGCACTGGGCGTGAACGCGCTGGTCGCCGAGATCACGCTCAGCCGGGCAGCCGCGGGAGCGGGAACCCGGGTCCTGGTCCGCGGCGCGAGCGGCGGGATCGGCGTGCTCGCGACGCAGATCGCCGCGGCTCGCGGGGCAGAGGTCACCGCGGTCACCTCGTCGGCCGCCAGGGGTGAACGCCTGCTCGCCCTGGGTGCGCGACACGTGGTCGACCGCACCACCACCTCCACCGCGTCCGGCCGGTCCTACGACGTGGTCATCGACGCGGTCGCGGGCCCGGACATGCCGTCGTACCTGGGCCTGTTGGGCGACAACGGCCGCTACGTGGCGTGCGGCGCCGCCGGCGGCTTTCCTCCGCAGGACTTCTTCCCGACCCTCATGGGCAACTTCCGCAAGTCGCCGACCCTGATCGCGTTCAGCCTGGACTCCGTGGCACCCGACGACCTCCGCGCGTCCTGGCAGGAGATCGTGACACTGTGGACGAAGGGCGCGATCAAGCCCGTGCTCGACGAGCGCCTGCCGCTGGACGAGGCCGAGAAGGCACTCGGACTGCTGGAGAGCGGGGCGCCGTTCGGCAAGCTGGTGCTGCTGTCGCAGTAAGGTGGCGCCACCGGTAGGGAGGTGCCATGCCACGCCAGCGAGACGAGCGCATCGACGACTCGGTGCTGACCGCTGTCATGGCACTGCTGCGCGAGGTCGGCTACCCAGGGCTGACCATGGAGGCCATCGCCACGCGGGCGGGCACCACCAAACCGGCCATCCGCCGCCGCTGGCAAAGCCGTCAGCAACTGGTGCTCGCCGCCTTCGCGCGCGACCAGATCGGCCTCGCGGAGTTCGACACCGGGTGCCTGCACTGCGACATCGTCGGCCAGATGGAGGCGTTGCGGGTCGGCATGCAGGACCCGGTCATGTACAGGGTGGCCCCTGCCCTGCTGGCCGACCTGGCCGACGACCCGCAGCTGCGGGAGGAGTTCCTCCGCACGGTGTGGGCACCCCGCCGCGAGTCCTGCATCGTCGCCCTGCGCAAGGCGGAACTGCGCAACGAGATCCAGCTCGACGACGTCGACCTGGTGCTGGACCTCTTCGCCGCGCCCATCGTGTTCCGGGCCCTGTTCCGCCACGCGCCCTCGGGGCCGGAGCTCTCCGAACGCGTGGCCCGCGCGGTGCTGGCGGGTATCGGCAGTCCGGGCTCGCACACGTGCAGCCGCGCCACCGAACC
>JASLAV010001100.1 GCA_030146905.1 Lentzea sp.
TTGCGGCCCATGCTCGCCTCGCCGGCCGAGTCGCTGAGCGAGGCGCTCGACGAGCTGGGCAGCTGCGTGGTGGAGCACAAGCTCGACGGCGCGCGCATCCAGGTGCACCGCTCCGGCGACGAGGTCCACGTCTACACCCGCACGTTGCGCGAGATCACCAAGACCGTGCCGGAGCTGGTCGAGCTGGTCCGCGGCCTGCCGTGCACGTCGGTGGTGCTCGACGGCGAGACCCTGGCCCTGACCGACGAGGGCAGGCCCCGCCCGTTCCAGGAGACGATGAGCCGCTTCGGCGCGCAGGACGAACGCGAGCTGCTCCTGCACCCGTACTTCTTCGACTGCCTGCACCTCGACGGCGAGGACCTGCTCGACGAACCGCTGCGCGACCGCCTGGCCGCGCTGCGGCGGGTGGCGGGCGAGCACGTCATCCCCGGCGTGCTGGACCCGACGCAGGAGCAGGCCGCCGAGGTCGTCACGGCGTCGCTGTCCGCGGGCCACGAGGGCGTGATGGTGAAGTCGCTGGCCTCGTCCTACGCCGCGGGCAGACGAGGCCGCGCCTGGCAGAAGGTGAAGCCGGTGCACACGCTCGACCTGGTCGTGCTCGGCGTCGAGTGGGGCAGCGGCCGCCGCCGGGGCTGGCTGTCGAACCTGCACCTCGGTGCCTGCGACCCCGACGGCGGCCCGCCGGTGATGGTCGGCAAGACCTTCAAGGGCCTCACCGACGAGCTGCTCAGGTGGCAGACGGAAGCCCTGCAGGCGATCGCCACCGACCGCGACGACTGGGTCGTCATGGTCCGCCCGGAAATGGTGATCGAGATCGAGCTGGACGGCGTCCAGGTCTCGCCGCGCTACCCCGGCGGCGTCGCACTGCGGTTCGCCCGCGTCGTGCGCTACCGCCCGGACAAGGACCCGTCGGAGGCGACGACGATCGAGGAGGTGAGGGCACTCCTGCCCACCGCACAACCGAGTCCGGAGGCCTGAGCGACCGGCTTCGGGGGCTTGGCGGCGGTGCAGCAGGAGACCGGCGCGGGTACCGCGCAGGCCGGTGTCGCGCCGCGAACCTCGCTCGGCACGCCGCCTCTGCGTGAGCGGCGGTGCCAGGGCCTGGCCGACGCGAAGCTGGGTGGCAGGGCTTGGTCGTGCAGGACATGCGGCTGGGCCGGTCATGCCGAGTCTGCCGGGCCGCTGTGCGACGACCGCCGTGCCGCCGCGGGCCGCGGGACTGGCCTGCGCGGGACTGGCCTGCGCGACATCGGCCCGCGCGACACCGGGCGTCCGAGGAGCTCCACAGCCCGCCCGACCGGCGAAAATCGGGTGCGGCCCACCGTCGCCCCGCAATACCGTCTGGCCAGTGACTGATGCCACTGCGCTGCTCAGAGCGTTCGACGACCAGGCCCGCTCCGCCGAGTGGACCTTCCCCGACCCCGACGCCACCGTCGACGAGGACGGCCCGGTGTTCCGGGTGTCCTGGCCGGGCAGGCGGGGCTTCGTCGCGGGCCCGCCGGACCTGGGCGTCACCGGTGCCGCGCTGGACGAGCTCATCGCACGGCAGCGCGACTTCTTCGCCGCGCGCGACCAGCCGGTCGAGTGGAAGACCTGGGGCCACGACGTGCCCGCGGACCTGCCGCAGCGGCTCGTCGCGGCGGGGTTCCACGCGGAGGAGAAGGAGACCGTGCTCATCGGACGCGCCCAGGAGATGGTCGCGCCCGTGCACCTCGACGGGGTCGTGCTGCGCGAGACCAGGGACGAGGCCGACATCCGGCGGCTCGTGGCCTCGTCGAGCGAGGCGTTCGGCAAGGACGTCAGCTACCTCGTCGGCTACCTGACCGACAAGAAGGACGATCCGGACACCGTCATCGTCGTGGCCGAGGCGGGGGAGCGCGTGGTGTCGTCCGCGAGGCTGGAGGTCGTGCCGGGCACCGGGTTCGGCGGGCTGTGGGGCGGCAGCACCCTCGCGCAGTGGCGCGGACGGGGCATCTACCGCGCGCTCATCGCGCACCGGGCGCGGGTGGCGCTCGAGCGCGGTGTGAAGTACCTCCAGGTCGACGCCACCGAGGACAGCAGGCCGATCCTGGAGCGCCTCGGCTTCGTGGCGGTCACCACTACCACGGGTTACGCCTGGAAACCGTGACGCGCAGGTGAGGTGGTGCGGGTAGCGTGGAGGCACGTGCGGTTCATCGAAGGGCATCGACCCTCTAACGACCTGACCTACGACGACGTGTTCCTCGTTCCCGGCCGCAGCGCCGTGGAGTCCCGGTTCGGCGTCGACCTCTCCACTTCGGACGGCACCGGGGCCACCATCCCGATCGTCGTCGCGAACATGACGGCCGTGGCCGGGCGGCGGATGGCGGAGACCATCGCGCGGCGCGGCGGGATCGTCGTCATCCCGCAGGACGTGCCGACCGAGGCCGTCGCGGAGATCATCTCGTGGGTCAAGGAGCGTCATCCCGTCTGGGACACGCCGTTGACGCTCACCACGGGCGACGCGGTGGCGGACGCGTGGAACCTGCTGCACAAGCGGGCTCACGGCGCAGTGGTGATCGTGGACGACGGAGGGCGGCCCCTCGGCGTTGTCGACGAGGCGGCGCTCACGGGCGTCGACCGGTTCACGCGTCTCGGCGACGTCATGAACACCGACGTGCTGAAGCTGCCCCTCGGCACGAAGCCGCAGGACGTCTTCGACCAGCTCCACCACAGCACCCACAAGATCGCGCTGGGTGTCGACGAGGAGCAGCGGCTCAGCGGCGTGCTCACCGAGCTGACGGCGCTGCGGGCCGAGGTCTACAAGCCCGCCACCGACGACGAGGGCAAGCTGCGGATCGCGGCCGCCGTCGGGGTCAACGGCGACGTCAAGGCCAAGGCGGAGGCGTTGCTCAAGGCCGGTGTGGACGTTCTCGTCGTGGACACCGCGCACGGGCACCAGGAGAAGATGATCACCGCGCTCAAGGCGGTCAGGGAGGCCAACCCCGGCGTTCCGATCGCGGCGGGCAACGTCGTCACCGCGGAAGGCGTGCGGGACCTGGTCGAGGCGGGCGCCGACATCATCAAGGTCGGTGTCGGGCCGGGCGCGATGTGCACCACGCGCATGATGACGGGCGTCGGGCG
>JASLAV010001112.1 GCA_030146905.1 Lentzea sp.
GGGACCTTCTTGGTGGCCGACGCGTCGTAGAGCGCCTTGTAGGCCTCGAAGCCCGCCTTCGCCTGCGGGGTGTCGAGCGTGCCGGTCCACTTGCCGCCGTCCTGCTTGGCGATGTCGCCGCCCTCGTCCCAGATCAGCGAGAGGAGGAAGTACCAGGACTGGCCAGGCAGGTACAGGGCCTGGAAGTCCGGGTTGGACGCGTTCGCGGCCTTGAGCTTGTTGATCGCGTCGAGCCACTCGGCGCGCGAGGTCGGCGGCTGCGCGACACCCGCTGCCTGCAGCAGGTCCGTGCGGTAGATGACGGTGCGGTTGGCGGCGTAGAACGGCACGCCGTACTGCTTGCCGTTGAGCGTCAGCGAGTCCTTCAGACCGCCGAGCCACTCACCACCGTTGAACTGTCCGTTGTCCGCGGTCAGGTCGGCCAGGGTGCCCTGGTCCGCGAAGCTCGCGGTCTGGGTGTTGCCGAGCTCGATCACGTCCGGGGGCGTGCTGCTGGCCAGCGCCGTGGTCAGCTTCTCCTGGATGCCGGTCCACTTCTGGACCTCGTACTTGACCTTGATGCCGTTCGCGCTCTCGAACTCCTTGTTCAGCGCGTCGGTCAGGGTCGTCGGCGCGGAGCCGTCCATGAGCCACACGGTGATCTCTTTGGTCTCCGTGCTGCTACCGCTGTTCGTGCTCGTGCCACATCCGGACACGGCCACTGCCAGTGCGGCGGCACCAGCAGCGAGTCCTCTCCAGCCCTTCACAATCGCGCCCTTTCACCAAGCCCGGCCCTCGCCGGAACGTCCAAGTGGTGTAGACCAATGCGGAACAGCGTGTGCTGCGTCACCGGTCCTGTCAAGCGCGTTGCCAAAGCGTTGCGGAGTCCTCGGACCTTTTTTGCGCCGATGGCGGGGGTTCGGGCGCACGAACCGGCACGGACAAGGCATCCTTGTGAGGCGTGACGTGAGTGCGAGGAGGAGGCCATGCTGGAGACGACGCCTGCATCAGGCGTGGACGCCAGGACGCGGGCGCAACGCGAACCCAAGTACTGGGGTCTCAAGCGGCACCTGCTCGACCTGTTGAGAGCGTTGCCGCCAGGGTCGCCGATCCCCACGGAACGGTCGCTCGCCGCGGAGTTCGACGTCTCCAGGACGACCGTTCGCCAGGCGCTCGCCGAGCTGACGGTGGAAGGCCGGCTGCTCCGTGTGCAGGGCAAGGGCACCTTCGCGGCGGAACCCAAGGTCGCCCAGAGGTTGCAGCTGTCTTCGTACACAGAGGACATGCGGGCCCAGGGCCGCGTGCCGTCGTCGAAGCTGATCGAGGCTTCCGAGATGCCGGCGGAGGCGGAGCTCGCCCGGTACCTGGGCGTGCGTCCCGGTGCCAAGGTGCTGCGCCTGCACCGCCTGCGCCTCGCCGACAACGAGCCGATGGCGATCGAGACGACCCACCTCGCACTCGGCCGGTTCCGCGGTCTTCGCCGGTACCTGGCGCCGGGCGCCTCGCTGTACCAGGTGCTGTCCGAGCGGTTCGGCGTCGAGATGGGACACGCGGAGGAGACCATCGAGACCGCGCTCGCGTCACCGGAGGAGGCCGAGCTGCTCGGCGCCGACATCGGCCTGCCGATGCTGCTGCTGTCGCGGCACTCGTTCGACACGGAGGGCAACCCGATCGAGTGGGTGCGGTCGGTCTACCGGGGTGACCGCTACAAGTTCGTGGCCACGCTGAACAGGCCGTCTTGATCGCGTGGGGGACACCGCGCGCCCGCGCGGTGCTCGCCACGACGATCCTCGGCTCGGGCATGGCGATGCTCGACGGCACGATCGTCAACGTGGCGCTGCCCCGGATCGGCGCGGAGTTCAGCGCGTCGGTCACCGACCTGCAGTGGATCCTCAACGGCTACATGCTCGCGCTGGCCTCGCTGATCCTGGTCGCGGGATCACTGGGTGACCGGTTCGGCCGGCGCCGCGTCTACGTGGTCGGCGTGGTGTGGTTCGGCGTCTCGTCGCTGCTGTGCGGTGTCGCATGGGACGTGCCGGTGCTGGTCGCCGCGCGCGTGTTGCAGGGGGTGGGCGCCGCTCTGCTGACGCCGGGAGCTCTCGCGATCCTGCAGTCGTCGTTCAACCGGGAGGACCGGTCGCGGGCGATCGGGGCCTGGTCCGGTCTTTCCGGCGTGGCCACCGCCATCGGGCCGTTCGTCGGCGGGCTGCTGGTGCAGGCGTGGTCGTGGCGGCTCGCGTTCCTGGTCAACCTGCCGGTGGCCGCGCTCTGCGTGTACCTCGCGCTGCGGTTCGTGCCGGAGTCCCAGGACGACGAGGCCGGCCACCCCAGCTACCTGTCGGTGCTGGTCGGCGCGGCGGGCCTGGCTTTGCTGACGGGTGGGATTGTTGAACAATCCTACTTCGCGACGATCCTCGGACTGCTCGCCATGATCGCGTTCGGCGTGCTCCAGAAGCGGTCCGGCGACCCGCTGGTCCCCGTGGAACTGTTCAACAACCGGACGTTCCTGCTGTCCAACCTCCTGACGTTCCTGGTCTACGCGGCACTGGGTGGCGTGATGGTGCTGCTCGTGTTGCAGCTCCAGATCTCGCTCGGGTACTCGCCCACGGCGTCGGGCCTCGCCAGCCTGCCGATCACGATCATCATGCTGCTGGCGTCCTCGACGTCGGGCAGGATCGCCCAGCGCTACGGGCCGCGCCTGCAGCTGGTCGCCGGACCGGTCCTGGTCGGGCTGGGGATGCTGTTGCTGCGCAACGCCGAACCCGGCGCGACCTACCTGACCGGTGTCCTGCCGGGAGTGCTGGTGTTCGGCATCGGCCTGGCCGCCGTGGTCGCGCCGGTCACCGCGACCGTCCTCGCCTCCGCACCCGACCACCACGCGGGTGTCGCGTCCGGCGTCAACAACGCCGTGGCGCGCACCGGCAGCCTGCTGGCCATGGCCGTGCTGCCGGCCGCGGTCGGGCTGATGGGCGACGACTACACGAACCCGCAGGTCATGACGTCCGGCTGGCAGATGGCGCTGGTGCTGTGCGCGGTCGCCGCGATCATCGGTGGTGTGCTGGCCGTCGGTGTGGACAACGAGGTGCTGGACGCGGCGCCCGAGCAGCACGAGGCGCCGCACCCCGGCGAGTGCCTGCACTGCGGCGTCGAGGGACCTCCGACGCACATCCGGTCAGGCGGCGAGAAGGCGCACCAGTAGCGCGGGGTCGACGTTGCCGCCGGAGACGACGGCCACGCCGGTGCCGAGCTTCGCCTGAGCCGCGACCGCGACGGCCCCGCTGGGTTCGGCGACCAGCCGCGCCCGGCGGGCCAGGGCCACGACCGCGTTCAGGATCTCGTCCTCCTCGACCGTGATCACGTCGTCGACGTACCGGGTGATGTGCGACCACGTCAGGTCGGACGGCTCGTCCCTCAGCGCGTCAGCGGCCGTCCGGGCACGTCGCATCGGGTCCCAGCGCACCAGTTCACCCGTTTTGAGCGATTCGGCGATGTCGGCGGCCAGCGCGGGTTCCGCGCCGATCACGCGGACGTCCGGGCGCAGCGACTTGATCGCAGTGGCCACACCGGAGATCAGCCCGCCCCCTGACATCGGCACCACGACGGCGTCGACGTCCGGCAGGTCATCGAGGATCTCCAGCCCGATCGTGCCCTGGCCCGCGATGACGTCGGGGTGGTCGAACGGCGGGATCAGGGCCGCGCCGCGTTCGGCGACGAGCGCCTCCGCCCGTTCCACGCGTTCGGTGATGCCGACGATGAAGACCTCGGCTCCCAGCGCCTTCGTGGCCTCGACCTTGACCGCCGGGGTGTTGTCCGGCATCACGATCGCGGCGGGCACGCCGTGCAGACGTGCCGCGAACGCCACGGCCTGGGCGTGGTTGCCGCTGGAGTAGGCGACCACGCCGTTGGAGCGGTTTTCCAGCCGTGCCAACGCGTTCAACGCGCCGCGGAGCTTGAACGCGCCGATCGGCTGCAGGTTCTCCGGTTTGACCCAGCCCGGACCGAACGGCAGCAACGGCGTGCGCACCACGTGGGGTGCGATCACCGCCGCCGCCGAGCGGACGTCTGACAACGTGATCATCCGAGGATCGACGCGAGCAGTGCCGGTTCGATGTTGCCGCCGGACACCACGGCGACCGTCGGCCCGCTGAGCAGATCGCGGTTCAGGTAGGCCGCGACGGGGACGGCGCCGCTCGGCTCGGCCACGACCCTTGTGCGGCGGGCGATCTGCTTGATTGCGTCGCGGATCTCGTCCTCGGAAACGGTGACGAAGTCGTCGACGTACTCGCGGATGTGCGCCCAGGTCAGTTCGGAGGGCTCGGCGCGCAGACCGTCGGCGCTCGTGCGGGCGCGGTCGTGCGCGTCCCACCGCACCAGTTCACCGGCGGCGAACGACGCGGCGGCGTCACCGGCCAGTTCCGGCTCGACACCGATCACGCGGACGTTGGGGCGCAACGACTTCACGGCCGCGGCGACGCCCGAGATCAGTCCGCCGCCGCTCACCGGCACCAGAACCGTTGCCACGTCGGGGAAGTCCTCGCAGATCTCCAGACCGACGGTGCCCTGGCCGGCGATGACGTCGGGGTGGTCGAACGGCGGGATGAGCGTCGCCCCGCGCTCCTGCACCAGTTCGGCGGCGCGCGACTCGCGTTCGGTGATCCCCACGACGAACACCTCGGCGCCGTGCGCCCGCGTCGCGTCGATCTTCAGCTGCGGCGTGTTCTCCGGCACCACGATCGCGGCCGGCATGCCCAGGGTCTTGGCGGCGTAGGCGACCGCCTGCGCGTGGTTGCCGCTCGAGTACGCCACGACACCGCGGGCGCGGTCCTCGGAAGGTATGCGGGACAAGGCGTTCACCGCGCCGCGCTGCTTGAAGGCCCCGATGGGCTGCAGGGACTCCGGCTTGATCATCAGCCCGGAGTCGAACATCAGCAGCGGGGTGCGGACGACATGCGGGGCGATCGCGGCGGCAGCCGCTTGGACGTCTTCGAGGGTCACCAGGCGCATGGGTTGATGATGCACTTCACGGGGCCGCGGTCGGTGAACTGTGCCCAACGTCCTACGTGTGCCGTGGACGACCCGTCGCGACAGTTCCCGGCAGCCGGGCGGCAGCTCGACGCCGTCGTTTGGCACCGACCCCATTCGGTGATCACGTCACTACGTTGAGCGATAGTTAACTGTCAATTGCTACGCAACGGAGTTGATCTGTCGTGAGCTGTGACACACTTCGTCCACAGTTGGGTCTGGGCGTCATAGATAACAGGTTTGTAACGTCACTCGAACGGGCGAAGATTTAGCCCCAAAAGAGACAGAAGGAGGACGCGATGAAGCTCGTGGCAGCACCACTTGAGCGCAGTGTCCTCGGCCCGGATCCACATCGGGAGGGATTTGGAGGGGTGGGGCGACCCCTGCCGCCGCCCCACCACCCGTCCCCCTAGAGCCCCCGAGAGAGGTCCCTGCAACCGATCTCTCGGGTTCCCCTGCACCCGAAAGTGAGGGAGACGTCTGATGAACCGCACGAGTGCGGCCCGTGTAACCGGTGCCCTGTTGCTCGCCACCGGAGTCGTCACTGCTCTCAGCGTACCGGCGTTTGGCGCCCCTGCTGCACCAGTCGCCCCAACCGGTTCCGACACGGAGAGCTACCCGGCCGAATTGCTCCAAGCGGTGGAGCGCGATTTGGGCCTGAACGCTGACCAGGCACGCGTCCGGTTGGCTTCCGACCAGAAATCGAGCGAACTCGCGGAGCAGGCCAAGGCCTCCCTCGGCGACGCGTTCGGCGGCGCCTGGATCGACCAGGCGAGCGGCAGACTGACCGTCGCCGTGACCAAGCCGGGACTCTCCGTGGCCGGCGCGGACACCAAGGTCGTCCAGAACTCGCTGACCAAGCTCAACGGGACCAAGTCGGTTCTCGACCTCCTGAGCGCGCCCGCGAGCATCACCAGCTGGCGGGTCGACGAGAAGTCGAACGCCGTCGTGGTCGAGGTCAACAAGAACACCCGTGACGCCGCGGCGGACAAGTTCATCGCCACCGCGAAGTCCATCGGCTCGGGCGTCAAGGTCGAAGAGGTGACCGAGAACCCGACGACGCTGTACGACCTGCGCGGCGGTGACGCCATCTACATGGGCAGCGGCGGACGTTGCTCGCTCGGCTTCTCCGTGTCGGGCGGCTTCGTGACCGCGGGCCACTGCGGCACCACGGGCACGTCGGTCTCCGGCTACAACCGCGTGGCGGCCGGCTCGTTCGCCGGCTCGGTGTTCCCCGGCAGCGACATGGCCTGGGTGCGCACCAACTCCAACTGGACCCCGCGTCCGTGGGTCAACCGCTACAACGGCTCGAACGTGACGGTCACGGGTTCCAGCCAGGCGGCGGTCGGCGCGTCGATCTGCCGTTCCGGTTCCACGACCGGATGGCGCTGCGGCACCGTCCAGGCGTTCAACCAGACCGTGAACTACTCGCAGGGCTCGGTGCGCGGCCTCACCCGCACCAACGCCTGTGCGGAGCCGGGTGACTCCGGTGGTTCGTGGGTGGCGGGCTCCGGCTTCAGCCAGGCCCAGGGCGTGACGTCCGGCGGTTCGGGCAACTGCTCGTCCGGCGGCACCACGTACTTCCAGCCGGTCAACCCGATCCTGTCGCGCTGGGGCCTGACCCTGACCCGCGGCTAGGAATCTCCGCCAGATCGCTGTGGAGCGCTGTGGCACCCCGGTGTCACAGCGCTTCAGAGCGATCTGATCGGTACTAGCCGCGCGTGAGGGTCAGGCCGTAACGCGACAGGATCGGGTTGAGCGGCTGGAAGTACGTGGTGCCGCCGGACGAGCAGTTGCCCGAACCGCCGGACGTCACGCCCTGGGCCTGGCCGAAGCCGGAGCCCGCCACCCACGAACCACCCGAGTCGCCACCCTCGGCACAGGCGTTGGTGCGGGTGAGACCCCGGACCGAGCCCTGCGGGTAGTTCACGGTCTGGTTCTTGGCCTGGACGGTGCCGCAGCGCCACCCGGTCGTCGAACCG
>JASLAV010001123.1 GCA_030146905.1 Lentzea sp.
GGCCGGTGCGGTGCGGAGCGGGCGGTGAACGCGGGCAGGACCATGCACTCAGCCCTAGCGCACCGGTGGCCCCGGGGGAAGCGTCAGGGCACCACGAGAACGGGCCAGTGCCCGGACCTGATCAACTTCGTCGCCACCGACCCAGCGAACCGGTGCCCCGCCTGCTGCGAGGCGCCGACCACCACCATGTCGGCCTGGCACTGGTCGGCGGAGTCGCGCAGCACCGTGCACGGGTCGCCGAACGCTTTGACGAACGTCACCGGCACGTCCAGCTCCTCCGCCGACGACCGGGCCTGGTCGCTCAGCTCCGCGTGGAGCTTGGTGGTGGCCTCGTGTTCGAACACCGACGCCACGGCGGGGCTCAGCGCTGCCAGGGACGAGTGGCACGCCACGAACGTGACGACCAGCCGGGCACCCTGGCGGCGCGCGAGGCCGAACGCGGCCGCGGCCGCCCGCATCGCGGTGTCGGAGCCGTCGACGCCGACCAGGATGGTCCGCGACGACGGCAGGGGAGCTGGGCCGAAGCAGTCCACCGTGGACTGGAAAGCGTTGACACCGGCGCTCATGGTTCCCCCTCGGCTATCGAACGACAGCTGAGTCTGATTCCTTCTTCTCGAGATCGATCGTCGTGCGCAACGTGATCGGCTTGAGCAGCAGCGCCGCGACCACGCCGATCACGCCCACCGCCGCGGAGATCAGGAAGATGTGCGCGGTGGCGTCGCCGTAGACGGTGTGCACGATCGTCTGCACCTGCGGCGGCAGTGCCGGGAGGTTCAGCGCGCTGGTGCTGCCGGTCGACTGGCCCGCGGGCACGTGCAGCGCCGCGGACAGGTCGGCGGTGACCCGGTTGGCGAGCACGGCGCCGAGCACCGAGACGCCGATGGTGCCGCCCAGTGACCGGAAGAACGTGACGGACGCGCTGGCCGCGCCCAGTTCCCTCAGCGGCACGCTGTTCTGCACCGCCAGCACGAGGTTCTGCATGGTCATGCCGACGCCGACGCCCACCACGGCCATCGCGATGCCGACGATCCACAGCGCCGTGGCGTGGTCGACCATGCCGAGTCCGAGGAAGCCGAGCACCAGGATGATCGTGCCCGCCACGATGTACGGCTTGATGGCGCCGGAACGGCTGATCATGCGGCCGGAGATCGTCGACGACACCAGCACGCCCGCCATCAGCGGGATGGTCAGCAGGCCCGCTGCCGTCGGGGAGTAGCCGCGGCCGATCTGGAAGTACTGGCCGAGGAACACCGCTCCGCCGAACATGGCCATGCCGACCGAGAGGCTCGCGATGATCGCCAGCGCGGGGGTGCGCTGGACGACGATGTGCAGCGGCACCACGGGTTCCTTGACCTTGAGCTCGACCGCGACGGCGGCGCCGAGCAGCACCACGCCCGCCCCGACCATGGTGCCGGTCTGCCACGACAGCCAGCCGAACGAGTTGCCGACGAACGAGACCCAGATCAGCAGCACGCTCACGCCCGCGGCGATCAGGGCGGCGCCGAGGTAGTCGATCTTGACGTTCTCGCGGCGCACGGTCTCCAGCTTCAGCGTCGCCTGCAGCACGACGAACGCGAGCGCGGCGATCGGCACGGCGACCCAGAAGCACCAGCGCCAGCCGAGCCACGAGACGTCGACGATGAGGCCACCCAGCAGCGGGCCGCCGACGGTGGCGACGGCCATGACCGCGCCGAGGTAGCCGTTGTAGCGGCCGCGTTCGCGCGGCGGGATGATCGCGGCGATCACGACCTGCACCAGCGCCTGCAGACCGCCGACGCCGACGCCCTGGAAGGCGCGGGCGGCGATGAGCTGGCTGGTGTCCTGGGCGAAGCCCGCGAGCAGCGATCCGACCACGAAGATCACGATCGCGGCCTGGACCAGCGTCTTCTTGTTGAACAGGTCCGCGAGCTTGCCCCAGATCGGGGTGGTCGCCGTCGCCGTGAGCAGGGTGGCGGTGACCACCCACGTGTACTGGGTCTGCGTGCCGTTCAGCGAGCCGATGATGCGCGGCAGCGCGGTGGACACCACCGTGGAGCTGACCATGGCCACGAACAGCGCGAGCAACAACCCGGACAGCGACTCCAGCACCTGCCGGTGCCCCATCGCCTGAGTCTCGATCTTCACGTCCCGCCCCTTCGTCCCTTCAATTCTTGCGCGTCGTGCAAATTTGCGCAATGGGCAACTTACTCCACGGCTACGCTGGGTGCATGGAGACCCTCACCACGCGGCGCGAGCACAAGAAGGCGGTGACCAGGCGGTCGCTGGCCAGGGCCGCCTTGCGCCTCGCGATGGAGCGCGGTCTCGACGGCGTGACGGTCGAGGACATCGCGGACGAGGCAGGGGTGTCCCGCCGGACGTTCTCCAACTACTTCACCAGCAAGGAAGACGCCGTGCTGGACGCCGAGCGCCGACGCACCCGCGCGTTGATCGCCCTGGTCGAAGCGAGGCCGGGGGCGGAGGGGCCGTGGCAGGCCTTGCGCGCGGCCACGGCGGAGCTGTACCGCGCCTGGCCCGTCCCCGACGTCGAGTGGATGGCCCAGCTGCGGCTGCTGCGCCGGCACCCGTCACTGCTCGCACGCCAGGCAGGCGACCAGGTCGCGCTCGAGCGCGACCTGACCGCCGTGCTGGTCCGCCGTGAGCCGGACGAGGAGGTGGCCCGGCTGATGGCGTCGACCTTCCTCGCCACGGTGCGCACCGGGATCGCGCTCTGGCTGGAGGGCGCGGGCGCGAGGCCGCTGCCCGACCTCGTGGACCGGCTGCTCGGCCGCGTGCGCGTTCAGAGCACGTAGACCTGCCCGGTCTGCCGTCCCTCGATCGACCGGACGTAGGCCTGCACCACGTCGGCCAGCGGCACCGGCTTCATGCCGGGGAAGAAGTCGCCGTAGACGTCCAGCGACTCGGTGAAGACCGTCGGGCTGACGGCGTTGATGCGCTGCGGTGCGATCTCGATGGCGGCGGCGCGCACGAACGCCTCCACCGCGCCGTTCGCGAGCGAGGCGGCGGCACCGGTGACGATCGGCTCACGCGCCAGCACGCCCGTGATCAGCGTGAACGACTCCCTGACGTGCGTGAGCCCTTCCCTGACGAGCGCGACCTGGGACAGCACCTTGCCCGTGACCGCGGCCTGGTAGTCCTCGATGGTGAGCTCGGCGAGCGGCCGGTACGGCGCGCTCCCCGCGGCGGACGCGACGGCGTCGACCTGGCCGGCCGTCCGGTAGAGATCGGCCACCTGGGCCGGGTCCGTCACGTCGTACCGCAGGTCGCCCCCGTTGCGGGCGACGGTGACGACCTCGTGCTTGCGTTCGACGAGCCCCTGGTGCAACGCGGTGCCCAGCGTGCCGGTGGCTCCTACGAGCAGAATCCTCATGCGTTCAGACGCTAGGCGTGCCGTGCGCTCACCGCGATCGGCGTTCAGCCCCCGAGATGCCCGCGCGCGTCCGCCGGCGAGGACGTTCGCCGCACCGGCTCGGCGGCGCCCGGCCGCCACAACCGCAGCTGCAGCATCGCCGCGAACCGCGCGTTCGGGTCGCCGAGGTCGATCTCCCCGACCTCCGACAGCCGGCGCAGCCGGTAGCGGAAGGTGTTGGGGTGCACGAACACCGCGGCGGACGCGGCCGCCACGTCCCCGAACGCGTCGAGCCACGCGCTCAAGGTCTCGACGAGACAGGCGTTGTGCTTGCGGTCGTAGGCGATCAGCCGCGCGACGGGTCCGGTCAGCGTGTCACCGCGCTCGGCGATCAGGTCCGACAGCTCCAGCAGCAGCCCCTCGCTGTGCACGTCGGACACCCGCGCGACCGACCACGAGGAACGTCCGGCCCGCAACACCCGCAGCACGAGGTCGGCACCGGCCCTGGACCGGGACAGCGCGAGCCCGTCCGCGAGCTGGCCCACGCCCACCAGCACGTGGTTGCCGATGCGGTTGCGGAAGTCGTTCGCGATCCGCAGGGCCCTGTCCTCCGACTC
>JASLAV010001194.1 GCA_030146905.1 Lentzea sp.
CATGGTCCGATAGGGCCTGAAGGGAGTCGTCCGTGGCACCACCGAAGAAGTACCTAGACGAGTGCCCGTCCGTCCTCCGATCGTGTACCGCTCGAAAAGACATCGTCGCCGGTAGAGCAGTGCAGACGTCCGCTTGAGAGCATGCTGTGGTGATCCTGTCCCTGCTGTACAGGGTCACCCGGAAACTGCTGGCCGTCCTGTCAATGCTGCTTCGCAGCGAGGCGACGAAGGACGCAGAACTGCTCGTGCTGCGCCACGAGAACGCGGTGCTTCGCCGACAGCTCGCGAGGCCGGTCCGCTACGATCCCGCGAATCAGCCCACGCTCCCCTACCAGCGACGATGACTTTTCGAGCGGCACAGCTTTCGGTCAACTTGGTGGTCGGTAGCAGTCTTCGTCCGGGCTGGTGATGGTGGTGCGGACTCCGGCGTCGCGCATCGCCAGGACCCGGTGCCGTCCGTTGAGATAGCTTTGGCCGATCCCGACGACGATCGGGTCGTTGAACAGGCTTCGCAGGGCGTGGAGCTCCGCTCCGGTTACACCCTCGGCGACTGCGGCGGCAACCACGTGCCCGGGCAGGCGGTCGGCTGGAACCTTTCGCTTCTTGGCCGCACGCAGCAGTCGCAGCGCCCTCCGGTTGATCGCCCGCCAGTCGACACCGTGATACTGGCAGCAGTCCCGCTCGGCCCGCGGCCGCCACCGACGCATCATCCGGAACCACCACCCGCCCCGGCGCCCGGAGACGCGCTCCATGCAGACGGTCTTGTCCGGATAGGCCGCGCGGGCAGGGCACTCAACGGCGTCGCCATGTACGGGCACGGTGTCCTCGGGCGAGGGGTCGGGGCGACGAACCCGTCACCGCGCCCGAGGTCGACCGGCGCCCCGACGAGGCGCTCGAGTTGCTCCTGCGAAAGCGGTAAGGCGACAGGGGCAGCCAATGTGCCGTCGTCGGCGACGTCGAAGGTGATCAGCTGCCAGGGTTCGAGAAGATGGCGTTGCACCCACAGCGGCGGTTGGTTGTCCTCGGGGAACCGGACACGCCACACGTCGTCGCAGAACACCTCCGGACTGGTGGTCAGCCAGGTCTCCGTCGGGTCCTGGGTGGCGACCGCGACCGGCCGCAGCCCCGGCGCGGTGAACAACTGCAGGCGTAACGCCGGCTGCACCCCGATGCCCTGGGGCCGGTACATGTGCTCGTCCACCACACGCTCACGCCGCCCGGACCACTCGGCCAAGATCTCCTCGATCACGGACTGCCGTGACTTCCCGGCATCGGACATCGACCCTCCTGCGAGTCCGGCGATTCGATCTGGCCCGCGGCACGGCCTACGAGCCGACCACTGCGACCATACCGCCCTTGGTAGGGCCGCCCCTGGGTTCCCAAGAGCGCGGTACACGGTCCGGCAGCCCATTGCGAGGCCGTTCGGTCCTGCCCGCACGGCCGTCTCGACGAACATCTCTTCACCGCGGCCACCTCACTGGCCACCGAAGGACGAGCCGACGACAATGTTCCCGTGTCCGCAGGCATGTCCCCTGAAGAGCGTAAACGCATCCACGGCTTCCTGGTGGCCAGGAATTGGACGCTGGAACCCGACGAGGTCAAGGCGAATGGAGTCCCCTCCGACCCCGAGGCGCGCTGGGATTACCGCGCGACCTTCGGCGACACCGTGATCAACCAGGTCTCCGACGTCACGCCCACTCCGTTGTCCTGCCACATCGACCTGGATGGCGACGACGCGGTGCTCATCGTCGAGACTGCGGGGAACTCCCGGGGCTGTCCGGCCCATGAAGTGCGCGAGGTCCACAGGGTTGTCGTCAACGGCGGATTCGATCCGACCATGCTCGGCCCGATTCTCGACGGTCTGGAATCGGCAGCCCAGGCGCTCGACCCTCACGACCTCGTCGAGTGTCTGTTCTTCGGCCCGTGCGGCACCGGATCCGCGGACTAAAGGACGCCACGTAACTGGTCTTCCGGTTGGCCCGTCAGGGATCCTGGGTCAGCCGGAAGCCGGGCAGGTGGTCCGCAGCGATCCTGACTGACCGGTCGCGGTAGCCAGTCCAGTGAGACGGAGTCTCATTGTGACGACAACCGGCGTACCCACTCCCAGATTTCCTCCATCGCCCTTCGCGGGTGCGGCGCAACGGAGTACACCCGTACTTCGAGGTAGCGGGGGTGGTCGATGGCCAGCGGCGGCAGGTTGTCCTCTCGTAGTCGCACCACCGCGTATCCGGCGGTCAGCAGGTCGCTGCTCTTGCGCTCGTCGACAAGGACCTTGGCCGGTGCCGCGTGCCAGTACGCCCCGTCGTACTCGATCACCAGCGCATGTCCGTCGACGTCGAGGCTGATGTCGGCCGTCCACGACGTGCGTGATGTGAACGCCTGATCGCGCACGATCACACCCGACCGGGCGGCACCGAACCTTTCCTTCGCCGCCTCGTAGTGGTCCAACTCGACCCGGGACTTGCCGTGCTCGCGGCACTCGGGACACTCGGCCCCGTTCGAGCGGGTCGACAGCGGCGCCCGCCACAGGTGTGCCGGGTTCGTCGCGCAGATCCACTCCGGCATGAAGGGAGTCGCCGCGTGTGGGCGGACCTGCCACGCGGTGACGGGATTGGTCGGGCTCCACTCCGCGGCCAGTCCCGGGTCGTGCCAGGCCAACGATCCGAGGATGGTGTCGCAGCGGGTGCAGCGCAGGCGCTGGTACTTGTCCCGGTCGCGGACCGTCTCCTGCCACTCGAGTCCGCAGCAGTCGGCGCGCCACCACACCCTGCGCTTGGAGTCCCACACCACGTTGTGCGGCGTGAGGTTGCCGTTGAGGGTCGGATGCCACTGGGAGGCGATCTCCGGCAGCGTGTCGGCCAACCACCGCTTGTCCGCCTGCGCACCGCGGCAATGAGGACACCCGGACTCGAGGTAACGCAGTGGATTGATCCGGGGATGGTGGCCGTTGGGACACCGGAAGCGCCGTAACGGCATACCGTCGGCGACCATCACGTCGCGGGGATCGGCGTCGTCAGCCCACGCCGCCGCCAACTCCGGCACATCGGCGACCGGGGTGATCTTCCACCGCTCGTACTCCTGCCACCGCTCCGCACTGCCCCGGGCGGCACAGTCCGGGCAGGACGGCCGCTCGGCCATGTCGTTGACCTTCGCCCTGAAGCGCAGGTCGCAGTCCGGACAGACCCAGTGACACCGGCGGACCGCGCGCACCGTGACTGTCCGCAGGGTCGCCTCGTCATTGCGCTCGTGATCCCACCACACCAGTGCGGGAGACTCCGACTCGATCAGCAGCACGCGCCCGACCCTGGCACCAGCGGGGTTCGACGACCGGGTGTTGCGCCGACACACGCACCCGAACCCCACGTCACTCATCCGCTTGACGCTCTGGTTCCCGCAGACCCGACAGCGGGCGACCACAGGGTCGTGGTCACCCCTGATCGTGTCGACCAGGTCGAAGCCGTTCTCGCCCAAGCGGGTGGCGACGCGCTCAAGCGGCCAGACCTCGCGCCACGGCTGGTCACGCTGACCTTCGGACCACCGGCACCAGTAGCACGCCCGACAGGTCTTCTCCGCGATCCTGTTCTTTTGCAGCACGTACTCGAACTTGTAGTGGGCCTGCACGCCGCAATCCAGGCACTTGGTCAACCACCACGCATCCGGAGCGGTGAACGCCTCGACCGCCTCAAGACCGCCGACACGCAGCATGTCCTCGATGCAGGTGGCACACCACGCGGGCTTGGTCCGGGTGGTGAACGCTGCCGGGTTCACACAACCCGCGGTCGAGCACTCCTGCACCTTTACGCCCGCCATCGACACCCATCCTCCGGACTTCCGACCTTCCCTCAGTCATGATCGCGACACACGCCCCGGTCGTTAACCGCCCGACTGACGACGCGGTCCGACGTGGCTGCAGCGAGTGCAGAACGAGGCTCGCGCACTGCGTTACGACACTTACACGGCCCAGTGGCTACACGGCCCAGCGACGCGGTGTACGTCGAACCGGGAGCCGCCGAACAGGTTCTGCTCCTCGGCCGCTGCCGCGCCCGACGGCTCAGCTCCGCCGGGTTCAGCGCATTCCCGACCGGGACGGCCGTCAGCCCGGCCTGGACGATCGCGTCGGTGAGGTCCGGCTGGGCGTCGACCCGGACGTCATGCCCCGCCGCGCCCACGCCACCCTCGACCGGCCCGTTTGGAACGGATCTACACCTTGCTCAACGAGCCCAACGACGAGCACCACGACAAGCCGGCGACCAGCGAGACACCGACACGCCCTGCCAAC
>JASLAV010001001.1 GCA_030146905.1 Lentzea sp.
GACCGCATGCCCTCGGTGCGGGACCTGATGGCACGCCACCGGGCCTCGCCCGCGACGGTCCAGCAGGCCATCCAGCGCGTCGCCGCCGAAGGACTCGTCGAGGTGCGGCCCGGCAGGGGCAGCTACGTCGCCCCGCGCACGACGACCACCGGCCACGACCTGTCGTGGCAGGCCGTCGCGCTCGGCGAGGGCCGGCCCGGCGAGGAACTGGTGGCGAACCTCCTCGCGGTCCCCAAGCCAGAGGCCATCCCGCTGACCAGCGGTTACCTCGACCCGGACCTGCAACCGGCCGAGGCGCTCGGCGCCGCGCTCAGCCGGGCGGCACGGCGGCCGGCCTCCTGGGGACGCGTGCCCGTCGAGGGCAAGGAAGAGCTGCGCGCGTGGTTCGCGAAGGAGGCGGGCGGCGAGCTCAGGACCGGTGACATGACGGTGTGCGCGGGCGCCCAGGAAGCGCTCGCGACCGTGTTCCGCGGGCTCGGCGACCGGGGTGACGCCGTGCTCGTCGAGTCGCCGACCTACCTCGGCGCGATCGCCGCGGCGCGTGACGCGGGGCTCAAGGTCGTCCCGGTGCCGGCCGACCAGGACGGCGTGCGGCCGGACCTGCTGCGGGCCGCGTTCGAGCGGACCGGCGCGAAGCTCTTCTACTGCCAGCCGCTGCACGCGAACCCGCACGGAGCCGTGCTGTCCGACGAGCGCCGCATCGAGGTCATGCGGATCGTCCGCGGCGTCGGCGCCTTCCTCGTCGAGGACGACTGGGCGCGCGGCTTCACGATCGACGGCACCGCACCGCCGACGCTCGCCTCGCAGGACACCGACGGCCACGTCGTCTACGTCCGCTCGCTGACCAAGGTCGCCGCGCCGGGCCTGCGCGTCGCCGTGATCGGTGCGCGCGGACCCGCGGGCACCCGGCTGAAGAACACCCGGTCGCGCCAGGACCTGTACGTCGCGGGTCCGCTGCAGGAGGCGGCGATCGACTTCGTGACGTCCCCCGCCTGGCGCCGCCACCTGCGCGCGCTCCAGCAGGCCCTGAGGTCACGGCGTGACGCTCTGGCCCGTGCGATCGGCGAGCACCTGCCGGAGCTCGAGGTCGCGAGGTCGTCCGGCGGCCTGCACCTCTGGGCGGGACTGCCGGAGGGCGTCGACGACCTGGAGCTGACGACGGCGGCCGCCGCACGCGACGTCGTGGTGTTCCCGGGACGGGCTTGGTTCGCCGCTGAACCGCCGGGCGGTTTTCTCCGTTTGACCTACGGCGGCGCTTCCGAGCACGTGCTCGCCGAGGGCGTCCGGCGACTGGCCGACGCGATGTCCGCCGTGCGGCGGTGACCGGTTCAGGTGAGTTGCACCATTCATTAACTTGACTGATTCCAGAAAAGACGGCAGGGTGGTTCCTGTGCCCACGGCTTCCGACTTCGAGCGCATGTTGCGTGGAGCGTCACTGCGGGTGACGGCTCCTCGGATAGCTGTGCTGTCCGCGGTGCACACCCATCCGCACGCCGACACGGACTCGATCATCGGTGTCGTGCGTCAGAACCTCGGCGCGGTCTCCCACCAGGCCGTTTACGACGTGCTCCGCGCGTTGACAGGAGCCGGCCTGCTGCGCCGCATCGAGCCGCAGGGTTCGGTCGCGCGGTACGAGGCCCGCGTCGGGGACAACCACCACCACGTCGTCTGCAAGTCCTGCGGCGCCATCGCCGACGTCGACTGCGCCGTCGGTCACGCGCCCTGCCTGGACGCATCCGACGACCACGGGTTCGTCATCGACGAGGCCGAGGTCATCTACTGGGGCGTCTGCCCCGAGTGCACGACCGCCGCGAAAAGTTCCTGAACACCCGGAAGGAATTCTGTGTCCGACAGCACTGACGCCAAGCTGAGCGACCTGAACGAGGAGGAGGCCGGCGGTTGCCCGGTCGCCCACGGCCGCCGCAGCCACCCCACGGAGGGAGGCGGCAACCGTGACTGGTGGCCCAAGCAGCTCAACCTGCGGATCCTCCGCAAGCACCCGGTCCAGGCCAACCCCTTCGGCGGTGACTTCGACTACGGCAAGGAGTTCCTGACCGTCGACCTCGACGAGCTGGCGCGCGACGTCGACGCCGTGCTCACCGAGTCGAAGGACTGGTGGCCTGCCGACTTCGGGCACTACGGCCCGTTCATGATCCGCATGGCGTGGCACAGCGCGGGCACGTACCGCACCCACGACGGCAGGGGCGGTGCCGGCGCGGGCATGCAGCGCTTCGCCCCGCTGAACAGCTGGCCGGACAACGGCAACCTGGACAAGGCCCGCCGTCTGCTGTGGCCGGTCAAGAAGAAGTGGGGCAAGAAGGTCTCCTGGGCCGACCTCATGATCTTCACGGGCAACCGCGCCCTGGAGACCATGGGCTTCAAGACCTTCGGCTTCGCCGGCGGCCGCAACGACGTGTGGGAGCCGGACGAGGACGTCTACTGGGGCCCGGAGACCGAGTGGCTCGGCGGCGACTCGCGCTACAGCGGCGAGCGTGAGCTGGAGACCCCGCTCGCGGCCGTCCAGATGGGTCTGATCTACGTCAACCCCGAGGGCCCGAACGGAAACCCGGACCCGCTGGCCTCCGCCCGCGACATCCGCGAGACGTTCGGCCGCATGGGCATGAACGACGAGGAGACCGTCGCGCTCATCGCCGGTGGCCACACCTTCGGCAAGGCGCACGGCGCGGG
>JASLAV010000048.1 GCA_030146905.1 Lentzea sp.
GCGGAACATCCGCGAGCTCGAAGGCGCGCTCATCCGCGTCACGGCGTTCGCGTCGCTCAACCGCCAGCCGGTCGACATCCAGCTCGCCGAGATCGTGCTGCGCGACCTGATCCCCGACTCGCACGCGCCGGAGATCACCGCCCCGACGATCATGGCGGTCACCGCGGAGTTCTTCGGGGTGTCGATCGACGACCTGTGCGGCCCCGGCAAGACGAAGGCGCTGGCGCAGGCGAGGCAGATCTCCATGTACCTGTGCCGCGAGCTGACGGACCTGTCGCTGCCGAAGATCGGCCAGACGTTCGGCGGCCGCGACCACACGACGGTCATGCACGCGGACAAGAAGATCCGCAAGGAGATGGCGGAGCGCCGGCGGATCTACGACCAGGTGCAGGAACTGACGTCGCGGATCAAGCAGCGCGCTCGCCACGCTCCCTGATCCCACCCGGGTAGCAACGAAGGGGTCCTCCCACGCGGAGGGCCCCTTTTTCGTTCGCCCGCAACGGCTGCGCATCCGGACCAACGGCGTATGACCAGTACACGGCACGTACGCGCGCGCTCGGACCCGGGTGGAGTCGAGGCTCCTCGGACCCGGGGCGGGGCTTTCTGTTCGCCCCCGGCACTCGAAGGGGTGGGGACAACTGGAAAAGTGTGTGGCCCCGGCCACGATCCGGCCTCAAAAGCCTGTTGAACACCCGGGTACAACTGCCCCGCACCCGGGGACGCACCCGGGGACAACTGTGGACGATCTGTGGATCGCGGGATGTGCACAACTGGTTGTCCCCGGGTGCGCCGATCTGTCCCCGGGTGCCATCCCCCCTTAGTCCACATGGTGGGTGACCCCTTGACCTGCATGTTCAAGGGCTGTCCCCACTATCCACAGCCCCTACTGTTACTGCTGTTTGATCTCTTCTAGAAGAACTTCAAAAGCAAAACAGCGTGGACAACTCCCGGGGACGGGTGCCCGAACCCCGAAGTGACGGGAAGGGCCAGGACGCTCTAACGTGGTTGCTCCGCACCTCGGGATGCCGAGGGACGAGGCTCCCTGACCCCCACTGGCACGTTGTCGTGGTCGGGCTTGTCGACTGTCGAGGAAAGGACGCCTCATGAAGATCCGCGTCGAACGCGACGGCCTGGCCGACGCTGTCGCCTGGGTCGCTCGCAGCCTTCCGTCCCGTCCACCGGTTCCGGTGCTGGGCGGTGTGCTGCTCGACGCGGAGTCGGACGACTCGCTGACCGTCTCCGGGTTCGACTACGAGGTCTCCGCCCAGGTCGGTGTCCCGGCGACGATCGCCGACGGCGGCAGGGCCCTGGTCTCCGGGCGTCTGCTGGCGGACATCACCAAGGCGCTGCCGAACCACCCCGTCGAGATCGCCGTCGACGGCGCTCGCATGATGATCAGCTGTGGCAGCGCCAGGTTCAGCCTCCCGACGATGCCGGTCGAGGACTACCCGGCTCTGCCGTCGATGCCCCAGCTCATCGGTGAGCTGCCCGGCGAGGTCTTCGGCGAGGCGGTCGGCCAGGTCGCCGTCGCGGCCGGCAAGGACGACACGCTCCCGATGCTGACCGGCGTCCGCGTCGAGATCGGCGAGGGCAAGCTGGTCCTCGTCGCCACCGACCGCTTCCGCCTGGCGATGCGCGAGTTCCCGTGGGAGCCGGACGCGTCCCTCGGCGAGGTCGCCGTCCTCGTCCCGGCCAAGACCCTCGGCGACGCGGCCAAGACGCTCGGCGGGTCCGGCAGCAAGGTCGAGATGTCCCTCGCCGCGAACGACGGTCTGCTCGGCCTGTCCGGTTCCGGCAAGCGCACGACCACCCGCCTGCTCGACGCCGACTTCCCGAAGTACCGCCAGCTGCTGCCGAGCGAGCACTCGGCCGCGGCGATCATCGAGGTCGACACGCTCGTCCAGGCGATCAAGCGCGTCTCGCTCGTCGCCGAGCGCGGCACCCAGGTCCGCCTCGAGTTCGTCGACAACGGCCTGCGCCTGTCCGCCGGTGGCGACGACGAGGGCTCGGCAGAAGAAGAGCTCCCCGTCGAGTACACCGGCGACGCCGTCACGATCGCGTTCAACCCCGGGTATCTCCTCGACGGTCTCGGGGCGGTCCGCACGCCCCGTGTCCACTTGTCCTTCACCACACCCAGCCGACCGGCGCTGCTCAAGCCCGTGGACGAGGATGGGAACGTGGCGCCGGGCTACCTGTACCTGCTGATGCCCGTGCGCCTGCCCGGCTAAACCACTTACCGGGTAACGAGAAACGTTTAGGGGAGAACACCGTGCAGCTCGGACTCGTCGGCCTCGGCAAGATGGGTTTCAACATGCGCGAGCGGGTGCGCCGCGCCGGTCACGAGGTGATCGGGTACGACCGCAACCCGGAGGTCAGCGACTCGGAGTCGCTGGCGGACATGGTGTCCAAACTCGACGCACCTCGCGTGGTGTGGGTCATGGTGCCCGCAGGCGACATCACCCGTAACACGGTGAAGGAGCTTTCCGAACTGCTGGCACCCGGCGACCTCGTGATCGACGGCGGCAACTCGAAGTTCACCGACGACAGGATCCACGCGGACCTGTTGGCGGAGAAGGAGATCGGCTACGTCGACGCCGGTGTGTCCGGTGGCGTGTGGGGCCTCGAGAACGGCTACGCGCTCATGGTCGGCGGCGACGCGAAGCACGTCGAGCAGGCCATGCCGATCTTCGACGCGCTGCGTCCGGAGGGCCCGCGCGAGGAAGGTTTCGCGCACGCGGGCAAGGTCGGTGCCGGCCACTACTCGAAGATGGTCCACAACGGCATCGAGTACGGCCTGATGCAGGCGTACGCCGAGGGCTTCGAACTGCTCGACAAGACCGACGTCGTGGACGACGTGCCCGCGGTGATCTCGGCCTGGCAGCGCGGAACCGTCGTGCGGTCGTGGCTGCTCGACCTGCTGGTGCGCGCACTGCAGTCGGACCCGGAGCTCGACGACCTCCGCGGTTACGTCGAGGACTCCGGCGAGGGCCGGTGGACCGTCGAGGAGGGCATCAACAACGCGGTGCCGCTCCCGGTGATCTCCGCCGCGCTCTTCGCGAGGTTCCAGTCGCGGCAGGAGGACTCGCCCGCCATGCGTGCGGTCGCCGCGCTGCGCAACCAGTTCGGTGGCCACTCCGTGCACCTCGCCGGCCCGTCGTCCGGTTCCGGCAGCACCCAGGGCTAACGGGAGTGCACGTCAGACACCTCCAGGTCAGCGACTTCCGCTCGTGGGAGCTCGCCGACCTGGCGTTCGAGCCGGGGGTGTCGGTGCTCGTCGGGCGCAACGGCCAGGGCAAGACCAACCTGGTCGAGGCGATCGGGTACGTGGCGACGCTGGGTTCGCACCGCGTCGCCACGGACGCACCGCTGATCCGGCACGGCGCCCAGCGCGCCGTCGTGCGGGCGGCCGTGGTCAACGACGACCGCGAGCTGCTCGTGGAGCTCGAGATCACGGCGGGCAAGGCGAACAGGGCACGGATCAACCGCGGCCCGGTGCCGCGCCCGCGCGACGTGCTCGGGATCCTGCGCACCGTGTTGTTCGCACCGGAGGACCTCGCCCTCGTGAAGGGTGATCCGGGCGACCGGCGGCGGTTCCTCGACGAGATGCTCGTGTTGCGCGCACCTCGTTACGCCGGTGTCCGCAGCGACTACGACCGCGTCCTCAAGCAGCGCAGCGCGTTGCTGAAGACGGTGAAGCACAGCCGGTCGGCCGACCTGTCGACGCTCGACGTCTGGGACGGGCACCTCGCCCAGCACGGCGCGGAGCTGCTGGCCGCCAGGGTGCGGCTGGTCCGCGACATGGCCGACCACGTGACGTCGGCGTACGCGGAGGTCGCTCCCGAGTCGCGTCCGGCGCTCATCTCGTACCGGTCGAGCGTCGGCGAGCTGCCGGAGGACAGGGAGAGCATCGAGGACCTGCTGCTGGCCGAGCTCGACAAGGTGCGCAGGCAGGAGATCGAACGCGGCGTGTGCCTCGTCGGTCCCCACCGCGACGACCTGGACCTCACCCTTGGCAGCCTCCCCGCGAAGGGGTACGCCAGTCACGGAGAGTCATGGTCTTTCGCCCTCGCACTGAGGCTCGGCGGGTACGAGCTGATGCGTGTCGACGGCATCGAACCGGTGCTCGTGCTGGACGATGTGTTCGCGGAGCTCGACCGCGGCCGGCGGCAGCAGCTGGCGAAGGTGGCGGCCGCCGCCGAGCAGGTGTTCATCACCGCGGCGGTGGCGGAGGACGTTCCCGACGAGCTCAGCGGTGCCCGGTTCGAGGTGCACGGCGGGGAGGTGCGGCGTGTCTGACTCGACGCCTGACTCTGGGGGTTCAAAGCCCCCAGATGTAGCTCGATCGGGTGTGTCCGCCCGCACATCTGGGGACAAGTCTGTGGATGGTGTGGATAACTCCGTCACAAAACCGGACTTGTCCACAGGTTCATTCACACCTGAGGGTGAACAGCTCAAGGGTTCCGACCTCGCGCGAGCTGCCCTGGAGGCCGCGAAGGCCAGCGCGAAGGCCCGCGGACAGGTGCCGGGGAGCAGGGCGAAGGGCCGTCCGGTCAACCGCCGGCGACGCCGCTGGTCGGGGCCGGGACCCGACGACCGCGACCCCCAGCCGCTCGGGCGGATCGCCTCCAGGCTCGCGGCCGACCGCGGCTGGGTCGAGCAGCTGCAGGGTGGCCAGGTCTTCGGCCGGTGGGCGAAACTGGTGGGTGAGGAAGTCGCCGAGCACGCGGAACCGATAGCGCTCAGTGACGGGGAACTGACGGTCCAGGCGTCGTCGACGGCATGGGCCACCCAGCTGCGCCTGCTGCAGCGCGAGCTGATCAAAAGGATCGCCGCGGGAGTCGGCAACGGCGTCGTGAAGAGGCTCAAGATCAAGGGCCCTGACGCTCCCAGCTGGCGACACGGCCCCAGGCACGCGCCTGGGCGCGGTCCGCGTGACACCTACGGGTGAGGTCCTGTCAAGGGCTCAGCGGCCGTTCTGCGGCTCAATGAGCGTTCACCTGCGGATTTTGACCCCCTTTTCAGCCGTCCTGACCCGTCTGGTTCGTCATGAGGGCTTCTGTGACCGAATCAAAGGTGTCCTTGACCCTGTTCTGTCGGGGTGCCCCGGTAGAATCGCAGGGAGCGTCACCCATCACCGTGCGGGTTCTGCCCGCATCAGCGAGGAGACTCCAGGCCCGTGTCAGCTAAGAAGAATGAGTACGGCGCGTCCTCGATCACCGTCCTCGAAGGCCTCGAGGCAGTGCGCAAGAGGCCGGGCATGT
>JASLAV010000073.1 GCA_030146905.1 Lentzea sp.
ACTCGAGGAGTTCCGCTCGACCGACCAGCTCACGGGTCGTGTCATCAGCGGGATCGGCGCGCTGACGTGCGGCTTCAGCGCGGCTCGCGCACGCTCGATCCTGGACCAGCAGGAGAGCATGCAGCGGTCGCTGCTCAAGGCGGCCCACGACGCGCAGTCCGACCAGCGGCAGAGCGAGGCGAAGTTCGAGCGCATCGCCATCTCGTCGACGAACGGCATCCTGATCGTCGGTCTCGACGGCAAGGTGGTGTGGGCCAACGACGCCATCGGCGAGATCCTCGGCCACCGCCCGGAACCGGGCACCCGGCTCATGGAGATCGTCGCACCGAACTCGGTCGTCGCGTTCCGCGAGATGATGGAGAAGGTGCTCGCCGAGCTCGACGACTACGAGCGCGAACCGATGCAGCTGCTGCGCGGCGAGGACGACCTGGCCAAGGTGACGCTGACGGCGTCGTTGCTGCGCGACGGCGACGACAAGCCGAGCCACGTCCTCGTGGTCGCCGACGACGCGACGGAACTCTCGCTGCTGCAAGGAGAACTGCGCAGGCAGTCACTGCACGACGTGCTGACGGGCCTGCCGAACAGGCAGTTCTTCACCACGCACCTGGAGACAGTGCTGCGCCGCGCCGACCCCGAGCTCGGCGTCACGGTGTTCCACCTGGACGTCGACGCGTTCGGCCTGGTGTGCAACAGCCTCGGCGGCCGCGTGGGCGAGAAGCTGCTGCAGCACGTGGGACGCAGGCTGCGGGCGTTGCTGTCCCGCGAGCAGGCGATGGTCGCGCGGTTCGACGGCGACGAGTTCGGCATCGTCGTCGAGAACTCCGCCACCACACCGGACATCGCGACGATCATGACCTCCATCAACACCGACCTGGCCGAACCGTTCTTCATCGACGACCACGGCCTCGCCGTCTCGGTGAGCGCCGGCGTGGTCGAGCGGCCGTCGCTCGACGTGGAGCCCACGGAGCTGCTGCGCATGGCCGACCTGGCGCTGCGGCAGGCCAAGAAGGACCAGCGCGGCCAGTGGCAGTTGTTCCACAGCAACCAGGACACGGCGGACCGGCGCGACGCCGCGCTCGCCGTCGTCATGCCGGGAGCGTGGGAACAGGGCGACATCGGCGTCTGCTACCGGCCGGTCCGCGTGCTCGAGACAGGTGAGCTGGCGGGCGTCGAGGCCCTGCTGCACTGGGACCTCTCCGACCGGTGCGCCGCACTCGCCGACGCGACGGGCCTGATCCTGCCCATGGGCGAGTGGCTCATCAGGATCGCGGCGGGCCAGGCGCAGTGGTGGCGCCAGCGGGGTGAGCTCGACGCGCAGTTCGGCGTGAGGCTCACCCGGCACCAGTCGACCGACGCGGACCTGGTGTCCCGCGTGACGAAGGTGCTCGACGAGACCGCGATGCCCGCCGAGCGCATGACGTTGAGCATGCCCGTCGGCGTGCTGGACGTGTCCGGCGCGGCGGAGAACCTGGGAACGCTGGCGGACATGGGAGTCCGGATCGCGCTGGACGACTTCGGCCTCGGGCCGAGGGACCTCGCGTGGCTCACGGAACTGCCCGTGGTGACCGTGCTGGTCCCGGAGGACCTGACGCGGCGTCAGGACCTCCGTTGCGCCGCACTGATCCCCGCCGTGCACGACCTGGGCGTGAGGCTGTGCGTGGACGGCGTCGAGAACGCCGAGCAGGCCGAGTGGTGGACGGAAGCGGGCGCCGACCTCGCGATCGGCGCCCAGTTCGGTCCGCCCGAGAACGCGGGCGACTTCCTCAAGAAGCTCGGTTAGACGCTGCGCTGCCACGCGACGACAGCCGCGTGGTAGCGGTCAGCGGTCCTGGTGTCGAAGTTGAATACATGCCCGTACCCGTTGATGACGAAGCCGTCCAGTCGCGGTGCCCTGGGGTAGAACGGTTTCTCGGAGCGGACCAGCGCCTGGGCCGACGAGCAGTCGGCGCCGAGCGGCGGGGTGCCGCAGAAGTAGTCGGCAGAGGTCTGCACGGTCATCACCGGCACGTCGATGGCGGCGCTCGACGGAAGCACCAGGTTGGACATCAGGGCGGTGGTGACGAACTCGCTCGCCGACACGACGTCCTTCGTCGACTCGTCGAGGTCGATCACGGTGGGGATGTTCGGGCCCGGCGCGTGGAACATGCTGTAGCGGGTTCCCGGTGCCGTCGTCAGGTAGCCGACGTCGAGGCCGCGTGAGCCCAGCTTCGGGTCGATCACGGCGGGGATCAGGTTGGTCAGGGCGGGCACGGCGCGGACGTAGTCCCACTGGTGCGTCATGCCGGTGATCAGCACGCCGTCGACGTCGCGGTACCTGCCCGCCTCGGCCATCGCGATGGCCGAGCCGATCGAGTGCCCGCCGACCAGGACCTTGGCGAACCGCGGGCGCAGGCTCCGGACGACGTGGTGGACCGCCTCGGCCTGGTTGGGGACGTCGACCAGGATGCTGAGCGGCTTGGAGCTCCTGCCGGTGCCGATCCGGTCGACCACCATGGTGGCGACACCCGCACGGTTCATCGCGCGCGCGACCGACCTGGTTCCGCCCTCCACGGTGATGTCCCAATAGCCACCGGTGTACGTGCCACCGGGGACGAGCACCTGGACGGTCCTGGCTCCCTGCGGGACGCACAGCCTGCCGTACATCGTCTGCCGGACGAGCCCGAACTGGACCGGCGTGTACACGTCCTCACAGGTGGCCTGGGCGGCGTTCGCCGGCGCGGGAACCGGTGTCAACGCGGCGAGCAGCACGGCGGCACAGAGCCGACGGAAACGCATGGGGGAACAACCTCCAGCTAGCGGGGGACGACCTTCATCATCAGGTCGTTGGGGTAGGCCGCATTGGTGAACCTGGTGCGCACCGGCCGGTCGGGGACCAGCCGGTAGCGGGAGCAGACCGTCGCCACGACGATGGCGATCTCGGTCAGCGCGAAGTGGTTTCCGATGCACTGGTGGATACCGCCGCCGAACGGCACGAACGCGCCCTTCGGCAGCAGCCTGGCGCGGTCGGGCGTCCAGCGGTCGGGGTCGAAGCGCTCCGGGTCGGGGAAGTGCGCGGGGTCGTGGTGCATCGTGTGCGGGCTGAGGATCACCTCGGTGCCCGGCGCCAGTCGTACACCGCCGAGCTCGACCTCCTCGGCGGTGCGGCGCATGACGAGCCAGAGCGGGTACTTCCTCAGTACCTCGTTGGCCACCTGGCCGAGGTAGGTCAGCCTCGGCACGTCGTCGATCGTCGCCTGACGCCCGGCCAGCACCTCGTCGACCTCCGTCAGCACCCGCCGTTCGACCCCGGGGTTGGCGGCGATCTCGTGGAAGATCCACGCCAGCGCCAGCGCGGTGGTCTCGATCCCCGCGGTCAGCAGTGTGACGACCTCGTCGAAGACCTGCTCGTCGGTCATCGGTTCGCCGGTCTCGGAATCCCTGGCCAGCAGCAACGTCGACAGCAGGTCGCCGTGGTCGGAGTCGTCGTCGCGCCGGCTGTCGACGACCTCCTGCACGATCGCGCGCATCCTGGCGATGGCCTCGTCGAACTCGCGGTTGGCCGGGATGGGCAGCTTCTCGACGAATCCCGGTGAGAGCGCGCGCAGGATCCCGTTCTTGATGATCACGAAGACGGACCGGCGGGCCTCGTCGATCGCCTTCTGGCCGATCGCGGTGGAGAACAGCGCCTCGCCGACGATCGTGACGGCGAGCCCCTGCATGTCCGCTTCCAGCCGGCGCACTTCGCCGGGCCGCCATCCCTGCACGACCTCCCGCGCCGCACGGGCCATGGTGGTCGCGTAGCCGGCGATCCGGTCGCGGTGGAACGCCGGCTGCAGCATCCGGCGCTGACGGAGGTGGAAGGCCCCGTTCGACAGCGCGAGCCCGTTGCCGACGAACGAGCGGAACTTGTCGTACATCCGGCCTTTGTGGAACTTCGCTGCGTCGGTGACCAGCACCTGGTGCGTCAACTGCGGGCTGGTGACGAAAAAAGTGCGCAACGGCCCGAGGTGGACCTCGACCAAATCGCCTTGACCTCGCAAATTCGCGGTGAAAGCGAATCTTTTCCTCAACATTGACAACGTGTGCCCGAGAAATGGCAGCCTGCCGGGTGCCACCGGGACGGACATCATCGCTCCTCGTCGCGCGGAAAGAAGTGGACACCATATGAGTCGTTCGGTCCAGGACGACAGTGGCCGAACGGGTGGTGTGCGTTCACACTTGTGGCGTAAGCGTGTGCGTTTTGTGCATGACTAAGCTAGTGCGTCCGCAACCTGAAGAGGTGGTCGCCGTGACCGACGAGCAGAGCTGGATTCCCCAGAGCGTGGACGTTTCCGTGCCCAGCGCGGCACGGGTGTACGACTACCTGCTCGGCGGCGCGCACAACTTCGCGGTCGACCGGTCGATGGGCGACAAGGCCGAGCAGATGATGCCGCACTCCCGCAGCGCGGCCAGGCTCAACCGGGCCTTCCTCCGCCGGGCCGTGCGTTTCATGACCGACCAGGGGGTGCGTCAGTTCCTGGACATCGGCTCCGGCATCCCGACAGTGGCCAACGTGCACGAGGTCGCGCAGGAGGCGGCTCCGGAGTGCCGGGTCGTCTACGTGGATCGCGATCCCGTGGCCGTCGCGCACGGTGAGCTCATCGTCGCAGGCAACGACCGTGTCGGTGTGCTGCAGGCCGACATGCGGGACCCGGCCAGCATCCTCGGCAGCGGTGAGGTGAAGCGGCTGCTCGACCTCGACCAGCCGGTCGGCCTGCTGCTGTTGTTCATGGTCCACTGGGTACCGGACGAGGCGGATCCGCAGAGCCTGCTCAAGCGCTACCGCGAGGCGCTGCCGAGCGGGAGCTACCTCGCGATCTCGCACATGGCCGGTGACCACGTCAACGACGAGGCCCGCGCCGTGACCGACAGGATGAGCAAGGCCGGCGGTGGTGACGTCACCTATCGCGACCGCGACGAGATCACGGCCTTCTTCGGTGATTTCGAGCTGGTCGAGCCCGGATTGGTCAAGTACGCCGAATGGCGGCCTGTCGGACCCGGCGACATCTCCGATGATCCGGCGGTGAACAGGATCGCGTTCGCCGGCGTCGGACGTAAGCCGTAGGTGATTTCGAACGAGTGATGTTGATTCACGCTACCGGTTGAGGTGGGACGTACGGTGCGTGAGTAAACTTCCGGGACCTCAGAGCCGATGCGAGGCACCCCTGAAATGTCCGACCCGAGCCGAATACCAGATGCCACGCCTCCGCCGCAGGACAATGCCAGGGCGCGGCTGACGCTCGCGCGCAAATGGTCGTACCGCCTGCTCGGCGCGGTGGCGATTCCGATGGGGCGCGAAGATCTCGACGAGGAACTGAGCGACCGGCTGGACGCGTTGTGCACGATCCTGCACGGGGAGAAGTTCGACGCCCTCGCGGCCGAGCAGATCGGCGCAGGACTGGCGGACCTCGGCCACCTCGGCAAGCTGGGGCTGCGCTGCACCGCGGAGGTCCTCGGCAAGGGCCTGCTCGCACTGCCGGAGTTCCAGCCGGTCGACCGGTACGCGGAACGGGTCGCGCTCGCCATCGGCGCGATCGGCACCGGCTTCACCGCCGCCAACACCGAGTCCGTGCTCTCCCAGCAGGAGAGCATGCAGCGCTCGCTGCTCAAGGCGGTGCGCGACGCCAACTGGAACCTCAAGGAGAGCGAGGCCCGCTTCAACGAGGTCGTCACGTCGTCCACCAACGGCGTGCTGATCGTCGACCTCGAAGGACGGCTGCTCAGGGCGAACGCCGCCATCGGCGAGACCCTCGGGTACACCGCGGACGAGCTCACCGGCAGGTCGCTGTTCGACCTCATCGCGCCCGGCTTCGTCGAGATGCTCCGCGCGGCACTGGCCGAGCTGGTCGACGGCACCGCGGAGCGGGTGCGGCAGGCGCAGCGGATGCTGCGCGAGGACGGTGACGCGGCGCGGCTGACGATGACGGTGTCGTTGCTGCGCGGCGCGGACGACGAGCGCAGCCACTTCGTCGTGGTGGTCGAGGACGGCACCGAGCTGGAGCTGCTGCAGAACGAGCTCCAGCGGCAGTCGCTGCACGACGTGCTGACCGGGCTGCCGAACCGCCAGTTCTTCACCACCCAGCTGGAGACCGCGCTGCGCAAGGCCGATCCCGAGCACGGCGTCACGGTCCTGCACCTGGACATCGACGCGTTCGGCATGGTGTCCAACAGCTTCGGCGGCCGGATCGCCGAACGGCTGCTGCAGCACGTCGCGCAACGGCTGAGGGTGCTGCTGGCCGGCGAGAAGGCCATGATCGCCCGGTTCGACGGTGACGAGTTCGGCGTCCTCGTGGAGAACACCGCGTCCACGCCGGCCATCGGCGCGATCATGAAGAGCATCAACGACGACCTGCTCGAACCGACCTATGTGGACGGTCACGGGCTCGCGGTGTCGGTGAGCGCCGGTGTGGTGCACCGGCCGGACTGCGACGCCGAACCCGCCGACCTGCTGCGCGCGGCGGACACGGCGCTGCGCAGGGCCAAGGTGCGCAGGCGCGGCCAGTGGGAGGTGTTCCACCCCGCTCAGGACGCGGAGGAGCGGCGCGACGACGTGCTGGCCGTGACCATGCCCAGTGCGTGGGAGGACGGCGAGGTCACCGTGCGGTACCGGCCGGTCGTGCGGCTGGCCGACGGTCACGTCGGCGGCGTCGAGGCGTTGCTGCACTGGGACAAGCCGGAGTTCGGCGTGCTCGGCCACGACCGGTGCGCCGCGCTCGCGGAGACGACGGGGCTGATCCTGCCGCTCGGCGAGTGGCTGCTGCGGGTCGCCGGTGGTCAGGCGGCGTGGTGGCGGCAGCGCGGGCAGTTCGGCAGTGCGCTGGTCGTGCGGCTCACCCCGCACCAGTCCACCGACGCCGACCTGGTCTCACGGGTCGTGCGCGTGCTGGAGGAGACCGGCCTCGAGGTCGGGCAGCTGGCGGTCAGCATGCCCGCCGAGGTGCTCCCGCTGACCGACGCGGCCGACAACCTGGCGACGCTCGCGGAGATGGGCGTCCACGTGGGACTCGACGCCTTCGGGCTCGGACCGCTCGACCCCGCCGCGGTGTCGGAGCTGCCGGTGAGCTCGGTGCGGGTCGCGCCCCTGCTGGTCGAGCGCCGGTCCCCGTACGTGACGGCGTTGCTGCCGTTGATCCGCGAAGCGGGCGTGGCGATCGCGGTCGACGGGGTGAACGACGCGGAACAGGCGCGGTGGTGGCGCGACGCCGGCGCCGACTTCGCCACCGGGGACCACCTCGGGGCGGTCGGCACGCCGGGTGAGTTCCTGCAGGGTCTGGAACCCGGCTCTTCGCGGTGACGCGGCTCACAACGCCCCCGGAAACGGCAGGACCGCGCCCGTTCGGCGAGGAGGTGGCCGCTGCTCCGATCGGCGGGCGTCGCTGATCTTGTCGGTGCAGCGTGGTGAAATCGGGTCGTGGCACTTCCACCCCAGCTGGTCCGCAGGAAGCCGGAGACGCGCCCGCGTCCCCGGTGGGACTCCGCTGCCCAGCGGGTTTTCACGCAGGAGGGTTTCCTGCGGGTGCTGGGCGGTCCCGGCACCGGCAAGACGACGCTGCTCGCGGAACTGGCGGCGCACGTCGTGCTGGAGGAGGGGGCCGACCCGGAGAACGTGCTGGTGCTGACCGCGAACAGGCGTGCGTCCGTGGCGTTGCGCGCGGACATCACGCGGTTGCTGACCGGGCACCTGTCGGTGATCCGCGAACCGCTGGTGCGCACCGTGCACTCGTACGCGTTCGCGGTGCTGCGCAACCAGGCGGTGCTGCTGGGCGAACCACCGCCGCGGCTGCTGTCCGGGCCGGACCAGGACGCGATGGTGCGCGACCTGCTCGCGGGCGACGTCGAGCTGGGCGCGCTGAAGTGGCCGGAACGGCTGCGCCCCGCGCTGGAGCTGCCGGGGTTCGCGCACGAGCTGCGCGACCTGCTGCTGCGCGCCGCCGAACGCGGCCTGGGGCCGGAAGACCTGATCGAGCTCGGTGAGAAGCACGGGCGGGACGAGTGGGTCGCCGCCGGCCGGTTCGGCGCGCAGTACGAGGCCGTGAACCTGTTGTCCGGCATGGACTCCGCGACGGCCTACGCCCCCGCCTACGACGCGGCGGAACTGGTCTCGTCCGCCTACGCGGCGTTCGTGACCGACGAGGAGCTGCTGTCCACCGAACGGCGTCGCGTGCGGTACCTGCTCGTCGACGACGCGCAGCACCTCGACCCGATGCAGTACTCGCTGGTCGGCACACTCGGGTCCGGTGCGACGCGGTTCGTGCTGGCAGGCGATCCCGACCAGGCGATCTTCACGTTCCGCGGCGCCGATCCGGAGATCCTGCGCGACGCCGGTGGCGAGACCGTCGTGCTGCGGCAGTCGCACCGGATGATGCCCGAGATCAGGGACGCGGTGGCCCGGCTGGCCTCCCGCCTGCCCGGTGCCTCTCCCGCCCGGTCCGTGCTGCCGGCGGAGGGCGAGGGTTCCGTGCAGGTGCGGCTGCTCGCCTCCTCCGCGCAGGAGGCGACGTGGGTGGCCGACCAGCTGCGCCGCTCGCACCTCGCCGATGAGGTGCCGTGGTCGCGGATGGCCGTGGTGGTGCGGTCGGCGACGTTGTCCCTGCCGGTGCTGCAACGAGCCCTGCTGGCCGCCGGTGTGCCGGTGGCGGTGGCGTCGGACGAGCTGCCGTTGGCGCAGCAGCCTTCCGTGCGTCCACTGCTGGCCCTCGTGCGCGCGGCCGCGTCGCCGGGTTCCTTGGACGAGGACACGGCGGCGATGCTGCTGTCGTCCTCCTACGGCGGCGCGGATCCGTTGGCGCTGCGGCGGTTGCGGCGCGGGCTGCGGCGCCTGGAGATGGCCGCGGGAGGCGACCGGCCGAGCGGCGAGCTGCTCGTCGAGGTCGTGGAGACCCCGGACAGGCTGGCCGCGCTGGAGGACGCCGAGTCCCTGCCCGCGCGACGGATCGCCCACCTGCTGTCGTTGGCGCGCAAGGCGATCGAGGCGGGGAAGTCCGTCGAGGTCGTGCTGTGGGAGCTGTGGACTGCGACGGGCCTGCAGGACCGGTGGGTGGCGCAGTCGGCCCGGCGCGGGATGCCGGGCATGCAGGCCGACCGCGACCTCGACGCGATCGTGGCGTTGTTCGAGGCGGCGGCGAAGTACGTGGACCGGCTGCCGGGCTCCGGCGTGGCCGGGTTCGCCGACTACCTGGAGTCCCAGCGGATCGTCGGCGACACCCTGGCCGCATCGGCTCCGACCGGTGAGGCGGTGACGGTGCTGACCGCGCACTCCGCGGCCGGCCGTGAGTGGGACGTCGTCGCGGTGCCCGGTGTCCAGGAGGGCAGCTGGCCTGACTTGCGGCTGCGCGGCACGGTCCTGGGCGTCGAACGCATGGTGGACGTGCTGGCCGGGATGGAGCCGTCGGTGTCCGCCGTGGCGCCGATCCTGGCAGAGGAGCGCCGCCTGCTGCTGGTCGCCGCCTCGCGCGCCCGGTCGAAGCTGCTGATCAGCGCCGTGCGGGGCGAGGACGAGCAGCCGTCGCGGTTCCTCGACGAGATCGAGTCCTCCTCCGAGGACGAACGGAAGCTGCACCGCCCGCAGCGAGGCCTCGTGCTGGGCGAACTGGTCGGCGAACTGCGCCGCGTCGTCTGCTCCGACTCGGAGGACCCCGCGCGACGGTCCCGTGCCGCCACCCAGCTCGCCAGGCTGGCCGAAGCGGGCGTTCCCGGCGCGCACCCCGAGTCCTGGTACGGCCTGGCCGAGGTGTCGGTCGACTCCCCGCTGTGGACGGAGGACCAGAAGGTCAGCGTGACGCCGTCGACGATCGAGGTGATCACCAAGTGCCCGCTGCGCTGGGTGGTCGAACGCCACGGCGGCCAGGACCCCGCCGAGCTGGCCTCGGTGACCGGCACCCTGGTCCACGCCCTCGCACAGGCCGCGGCCTCGGGAGCCGACTCCGCACAGCTGCGGGCGAAGCTCGACGAGGCGTGGGCCGCTGTCGACGCGGGCGCGCCGTGGTTCTCCCGCCGCGAACGCATGCGCGTGGAGAAGATGCTCGACACGTTCCTCGCCTGGCTGACCATGAGCCGCGCCCAGCTCACCCAGGTCGCCGTCGAGGAGGAGATGGTCGTCGAGGTCCCGAAGCGCGACGGCGGCCCGTGGCTGCAGGTGCGCGGCCGGGTCGACCGCCTCGAACAGGACGAGGACGGCAGGCCCGTCGTGATCGACCTCAAGACCGGCAAGAGCCCGGTGTCGCGCGAGGCGTCGCAGGAACACCCCCAGCTGGCCGTCTACCAGCTGGCGTCGTCGCTGGGCGGCTTCACCCACATCGGGCTGGGCACCGAACCCGGCGGTGCGCGCCTGCTGTACGTCGCGAAGGAGGACAAGAAGACAGGAGCCGTCGAACGCACCCAGGCCCCGCTCGACGAACAGGGCGTCCGCGCGTGGCTGGAGGTGGTCCAAGGCGCAGCCGAGTCGGTGCTCGGGCCCGAGTACACCGCGCGGGAGAACGCCGACTGCGACCGGTGCCCGGCGCGCACGACCTGCCCCATCCACCCGTCCGGCCGGCAGGTGAGCGAGTAGGTGCCCGTTGACCTGCACGTTTCGTGCACCGGAACGGTCGGCGAACACATCAGCACGGGTGGTGCGGACGCGCACGGCCAGGATAGGAAGATGTACAGGTGACCGTCAGCCCGTTCGAGATCGCTGAGGCGCTCGGGCTGAACAAACCGACACCCGAGCAGGCCGAGGTCATCGCCGCACCCGCGCAGCCCGCGCT
>JASLAV010000127.1 GCA_030146905.1 Lentzea sp.
CCATGCCCGAGGCTGTCATCGTCGCCACCTCGCGTTCCCCGATCGGCCGGGCGCGCAAGGGGTCGCTGGTCGACCTGCGCCCGGACGACCTGGCCGCGCAGATCATCGCCGCCGCGTTGGACCAGGTGCCGGAGCTGGACCGCGCGGACATCACCGACCTGCACCTGGGGTGCGCCGAACCGCAGGACGAGCACGGCCAGAACGTGGCCCGCCGCATCGCCGTGCAGCTCGGCCTGGACACCCTGCCCGGCACCACGGTCAACCGGTTCTGCGCGTCGTCGGTGCAGACCGCGCGCATGGCCTTCCACGCCGTCAAGGCCGGCGAGGGCCACGCGTTCATCAGCGCGGGCGTCGAGTGCGTCTCCCGCTACCGGCACGACGACCCGCACTTCAACCCGCTGTTCGACGAGGCACGCGCACGCACCCAGCGCACCGCCGAGGCCAACGACCCGTGGCACGACCCGCGCGAGGACGACGAGCTACCGGACTACTACATCTCGATGGGCCAGACCGCCGAGAACGTCGCCACCTCGCTCGGCATCAGCCGCCGCGACCAGGACGAGTTCGGCGTCCGCTCGCACAACCTGGCGGAGAAGGCCATCGCGGACGGCTTCTTCGCCCGCGAGATCACCCCGGTCGTCCTCCCGGACGGCACGGTCGTCGCCACCGACGACGGTCCGCGCAGGGGAGTCACCTACGACGCCGTGTCGGCGCTCAAGACGTCTTTCCGTCCACAAGGGACCGTCACGCCCGGCAACTGCTGCCCCCTCAACGACGGCGCGGCGGCCGTGGTCGTCATGAGCGATGTCAAGGCCGAGGAACTGGGCCTGACGCCGTTGGCGCGCATCGTGTCCACCGGCGTGTCCGGCCTCTCGCCGGAGATCATGGGCCTCGGCCCGGTCGACGCCACCAAGCAGGCGCTCGCGCACGCGAACCTCACCATCGACGACATCGACCTGGTCGAGATCAACGAGGCGTTCGCGGTGCAGGTGCTGGGCAGCCAGCGCGCGCTCGGCATCGACATGGACAAGCTGAACGTGCACGGCGGCGCCATCGCGCTGGGCCACCCGTTCGGCTCCACCGGCGCCCGCATCATGACCACCCTGATCAACGGGATGCGCGCCCGCGACGCCCAGTTCGGGCTGGAGACGATGTGCGTCGGCGGCGGTCAGGGCATGGCGATCATCCTGGAGAGGTTGAGCTGAATGGGAATCCTGGACAAGTTCCGGCTGGACGGGCAGGTCGCGATCGTCACCGGCGCCTCCTCGGGCTTGGGCGTGGCGTTCGCCAAGGGCCTCGCCGAGGCGGGCGCGGACGTCGTGCTCGCGGCCCGTCGGGTCGACCGGCTCAAGGACACCGCCGAGCTGGTGGAGGGCGCCGGCTGCCGTGCGCTGATCGTGCAGGCCGACGTGGCGCAGCCGGACGACTGCCGCGAGGTCGCCCGTGCCGCGGCGGAGTTCGGCCCGGTGCACGTGCTGGTGAACAACGCGGGCGTGGCGTCGGCGGTGCCCGCGTCCCGGGAGACGCCCGAGCAGTTCCTCGGCGTCATGGACGTCAACCTCAACGGCGCGTACTGGATGGCGCAGGCGGCGGCGGCCGTGATGACCGGGGGCGGCTCGATCGTCAACGTCTCCAGCGTGCTCGGCCTGGTCTCCGGCGGCCTGCCGCAGGCGGCCTACTCGGCGTCCAAGGCAGGGCTGCTCGGGCTGACCCGCGACCTCGCGCAGCAGTGGACCGGGCGCAAGGGCATCCGGGTCAACGCGCTCGCGCCCGGCTACTTCGCCTCCGAGATGACCGACCAGTACCCCGAGGGCTACCTCGAAGCGCACATCTCGCGCCTCCCGCTGGGCCGGGTGGGTGACCCGGAGGAGTTGGCGGCGGCCGTCGTGTTCCTCGCCTCGGCGGCGGGCGGCTACACCACCGGGGCGACGTTCGTGGTCGACGGCGGCGTCACGCTCGGCGGCTGAACCCCCGACTTGTAACCCACCCCGGCGGCACGGCGATCTACTCTCGTAGGCAGGGGATCGCCGTCCGCACGGGGGAGTTCCGGTGGTCGTGAAGAGCTCGACCGAAGAGCCCGCATTAGTCATCCTCGACCCGCCCAGGTCGGTGTTCCGGCGCAAGCGCTTCCTGCTGCCGTTCGGGATTTCGGCGGGCATCGCGCTGATCGGCGCCGTCGTGCTGCTCGCCAACGGCGTCGCCGCGCTGCCGTTCCACGGCGTCACGGTCGTCCGCGCCATGATGGCCTCCAAGGTCGAGTTCTTCGCCGACCCCGAGGTCCGCCGCATCCTGATGGCCAACGGTGTCCAGGTGCACGTGACCGACTCCGGCGGCTCCACGGAGATCGCCAAGGAACGCGCGAACCCCACGTCGTTCGACTTCGTCATGCCCTCCGGCCAGCTCACCGCGCGGCTGATCCACGACCGGGTGGGCGGCAAGCCGTTCTACCCGTTCACCACGCCGCTGGTCGTCGCAGCCTTCGGCGACTACGCGAAAGCGCTGGCGAAACGGGGCGTGGCCCGTCCGCAGGAGAACAGCGACGGGCTCTACTACACCCTCGACATGACGAAGTTCGTCGACCTCACCTTGAAGGGTGAGACCTGGAGGAGCATCGAGGGCGGCGGCCTCGCGAACGCCAACCAGATCATCGCCCAGTCG
>JASLAV010000135.1 GCA_030146905.1 Lentzea sp.
GGCCCGCCGGAGAACATCGACAGCCTGCTGCGTGGTGATCTCTAGCCCGGGGAACACCAAGGGTCATGAAGCCACTGGCCCTGGTCGTGCTCCTTCTCCTCATGTCGGCCCCGGTCGCCCGCGCGGCCGAAGTCGTTCCCCTGCCCGCGGACAAGCAGGCCTTCGGCACAGCGAGGTCCGCGGCGAGCCCGGTGTGGTTCACCCTCGGCCACGAGGGTCTTTCCGAGATCTTCCACCCCGACCTGAGCACACCCGCGACCCGCGAGACGCGGTTGCTGGTCGACGGCAAGCCAGGCCGTGCGCACACCGAACCCGCTGACAGCAGGTCGCTGACGTTCCGGCAGCGCCTGCGCGGGGACGGGTGGCACGCCGAGATCACCTACGTCACCGACCCGCAGCGGGCAGCCGTGCTCGCGGAGGTCGAGATCACGGCCCAGCGCCCGGTCCGGTTGTCGATCGACCACGTGCGGATCAAGGGCGCGAGCGAGGTCGCCAGCACGTTGCCGGCGGAACCGGTGCGCCACGCCCACGGCACCTTCGCGGTCGGGTTCGGCGAGGGCGTCGCGAAGGCCGCGCTGAAGCGCGGGTTCGGTGCGGCGGCACGGGAGTACGCGCAGGGCTGGCGCTCGTACCTCGACGGGCTGCAGCGGCCGAAGTCCGCTGACCGGCGGCTCTACGACATGTCGGTGATGGTCCTGGCCGCCACCGAGGACAAGACCCACCCCGGTGCGTCGATCGCGTCGCCGAGCTTCCCGTGGGCCTTCGGGTTCGACCGCGAGCTCGCGCCGGAACTGGGCCCCTACGCCCTGGTCTGGCCGCGCGACCTCTACCACGTGTCCACGGCCATGATCGCCGCCGGCGACCGCGGGTTCGCCCGCCGGGCACTGGACTTCATGCTGCGCGAACAGCAGCAGCCGGACGGCCACCTGCCGCAGAACACGCGGGTCGACGGCACCCCGGTGTGGACCAAGGTCCAGCTCGACCAGGTCGCGGCGCCGCTCCTGCTCGCGTGGCACCTGGACCAGCGCGAGAAGTCCACAGTGGACGCACTCCGGCGTTCGGCCGACTACCTGCTGAGCTACCCGAACGCGCCGTTCAGCGAGCAGGAGCGGTGGGAGAACCAGGACGGCTACTCGCCGGCCACGATCGCCTCTGCCGTCGCCGGGCTGGTGTGCTTCGCGGACCTGTTGCGGCGCAACGGGGAGAACGCCGACCGCTACCTCGCCGCCGCCGACGAGTGGCAGCGGCGGGTGGAGGGCTGGACGGCGACGCGCACCGGGCCGTACGAGCCCAAGCCGTACTACCTGCGGGTCACCAAGGACGGGCAGCCCGACCGGGGCACGAGGTACAACCTGGGCGACAACAACCCCACCGACATCGACCAGCGCGCCGTCGTGGACCCGAGCTTCCTGGAACTGGTCAGGCTGGGCGTGAAGCGCGCGGACGACCCCGTGATCGCGAACACCGTGCGGGTCGTCGACCAGCAGCTGAAGGAACAGGGCTACTGGCACAGGTTCACCCAGGACGGCTACGGCGAGACGGCGGACGGCAGGCCGTGGAACATCAACTGGCCGACGCCGACCCGCACGTACGGGCGCCTGTGGCCGTTGCTGAGCGGTGAACGCGGCGAGTACGAGCTGCTCATCGGCGAGAGGTCCACCGCAGCCAAGCGCCTCAGGGAGATCGCCGCGACCGCGAACAGCGGCCTCATGCTGCCGGAACAGGTGTGGAACGGCCGCGGGACCACCTCGGCCACCCCGCTCGCCTGGACGCACGCGCAGTACGTCCGGCTGGCGTGGTCGCTCGACGCGGGCCGTCCCGTGGAACGACCCGACGTCGTCGCGAACCGCTACGCGCGCTAGGACACGCCCTGGCGCTTGGGCACGTTGTGGCCCGAGAGCTCGACCACGGGCCGGGCACCGCCCAGGTCGGAGGTGCGGTACTCGGCCCGGATCGTCTCGGTCTCACCGGGGAACAGCGTGATGTAGTTGTCGGTCCAGTCGACCGGCAGCACCTCGGCGCCGCCCTGCCCCTTGCGCAGCGACGCCCGCAGGAAGAAGGCCACGGACGTGCCGGTGTTCTCGACCGTCACGTGCGTGGCCTGCCTGCCGTCGAGGCCCGGCGTCGTGGCCGACGACACCGACACCTGGCCGGGCCGCAGGGTGCTGAGCGACTTGAGGTCCGCGTACTGGACCTGCGGCGTGTACCACCAGTCGCCGGCGTCGTAGTCCAGCGTGTCGGCCTTGGTCGACAGCCAGTAGACGTTGCGGTCGACCACCTTGCCGCTCGCGTCCTTGAGCAGCAGCCGCACGAAGTGCGCCGGGGACAGGCCTGACGGCTGCGGCAGGGTGCCGACCCGCACGGAACCGTTGGCCTTGGCGGGAACCGGGCGCGTCTCGTCCGCCTTCCGGGTGCCGTCGGAGTTGAACACGGTCACCTGGACGCTGAGGCCCTCCTTCGCCTGCAAGCCCATGTTCACGACGGCGAGCGACTTGTCGTCGTAGGAGTACTGCACGTGCAACGCCTTGTTCGCCGTCTTGACACCGAAGTACGACCCGGCTGTCGCCAGGTTGTAGTTGTAGAGGTGCCAGTAGAGCTTGGGCCACGCGTCGTTCTGCATCCAGTGGATGACGCCCTGCGCCTGGTTCGCTCCGGTGTCGGAGAAGTCGCGGCCGAACGCCTCGAACTGCGCGCGGTTCGTCTCGTACTGCTGCAGCTGCGCCTTCCTGACGAAGTCGTCCACGGTGGACGGCCTGCCGTACCGGTTGTCGAGCGCGGTGCCCCAGAAGCCGATCCTGCTGAAGTTGCCGGACGGTGACAGGTGGTACTGCTGGGCGTTGTAGTCCGTCAGGCTGTTGATCTCGGACTGGCTGAGGAACTTCCTCAGCTCGTCCATCTCCGGGATCGCGAGACCGGGACCGATCTCCGAAGCGAAGCCCGCACTGCCGCCCTTCCGGTTGTCGTACCAGTAGACCGGCGGCTCCCACCAGTACGGGCCCTCCATCTTCATGCCGGAGTCACCGAGCTGAGGTGAGCTGCGGCGCGCGGCCGCGGTGATGATCGGCGTCTGCCAGTCCGCGCGCTCCAACGCGTCCAGGTAGATCTTCTCGACGTCGGCGACCGGTGCCTCGTCCGAGCCGATCAGGAACGTGAAGACGCTGGGGTGGTTGCGGATCCGCTTGGCCTCGCCCTCTGCGGACGCACCGGCGACCCTCTTGTCCTCCGCGGTGAACGCGCCGGTGTCCTGCCACTTCGAGCAGCACTCCCAGCCGGTCATGAGCAGGACGCCCATGCGGTCGGCGAGGTCGTAGATCTCGTCGTTCTCCGGCTTGCCCTCCAGGCGGATCGTGTTGAGGCCCATGGACTTCGTCAGCGCCAGCTCGTCGGCGATCTTCCGCACGTCCGTGCGCAGGAAGAGGTCGGAGGCCCAGCCGCCACCGCGGATCAGGATCGGCTCGCCGTTGACCTGGTACTGGACGTTGCCGCCGATCATCTTCGAGGTGACCTCGCGGATGCCGAACGTCGTGGCCTGCTCGTCGGACTTCGCACCGGACACGGTCGCGGTCGCCGTCGCGTCGTACAGCGGCTGGGCGCCCATCTGGTACGGCCACCAGACCCGCGGGCCGGTGACGTTCAGCGTGAACGCGACGGTCTTCGTCTCGTTCGCGGCGAGGCTCACGCTCCGGCTGTAGTCCTGACCCGCCGCGCTGCCGGCGACGGTCGTGGTGACCGCGCCGCCGGTGTTGTTGCGCGCGTCGACCTTCACGGTGACCGTGGCGCTGTCCAGGTCCGGCAGCGGCAGGTCGGTCAGCACGTGCAGGCCGCGCAGCGAGACGGCGCCGCTCTGCACCAGGTCGACGTCGCGGAACAGGCCCTGGTTGCGGTCGGGCGGGAGCTGGGACCAGTCGATGAAGTGGATCACCAGGTCCCTGGCCGGGTCCGCGGGCGACGCCTTGATCGCGAGCGCGTTGCCGCCCTTGCGCAGCAGGCCGGTGACGTCGAACTCGTGGGTCGGGTAGGCGCCTGCGACGGTGTCCGTTCCCGCGATCCTGGTGCCGTTCAGCCAGATCTCGCCGCGGGAGATGACACCGCCGTTGAGCTTCAGGAACGTGCTGACGCCCGGCTTCGGGTCGGCCTGGAAGACCTTGCGGTACCACCAGGGCACCTTGAAGTCGTTCGCGTCGACCTGCTTGAGGTTCTGCGAGTAGGTGACGTCCGGGTACCGGTTGTTGGCGATCAGGCCCGCCATCACGGTGGAACGGGCGGGCACGGTCATCCACCCGGCGTCCGAATAGGCCGGTGCCGATATGACGTCACCGGACCGCGTGGCCTTGGCGCTGCTCTGCAGGCGCCAGTCGGGGATGGTGGAGGTCGTCCCGGGGCTCGCGGCCAGATCGAGCGCCGCTCCCGTGCCGGGCACCGGTCCCGCGGTGGCTGAGGTGGCCGGCACCAGCAGTGCCAGGCCCACCGCGGCCACGACCAGCGCCGGTAGTGGTCGATTGCGCAGCATGTCGCTCCTCGACGCATCGGGGCGGCGGCGCTTCGGGGTATCGTAAAGAAGGTTTCCTTTTCGCGGGGTCGTCGGCAATGCACCTACCGGGTGACGTGGGACCCGCCCTTGGCGACCCTGCGTGTGCGGCGACCCGGTACGTTGACCCGCATGCGTCGACTTGCCGTCCCGTTTGTGCTGGCAGCGGTCCTGGCCGGGTGCTCACCGGCG
>JASLAV010000258.1 GCA_030146905.1 Lentzea sp.
GACACCCCGTGCTCCAGCGCGGCCTTGAGGTCCTCCGCCGTCTTCACGTTGCCGTGCATGATGATCCGCGACGCCGGGAAGCCCGCGGCCTTCGCGAGGGCGAGCTCCCCGGCGGACGACACGTCCAGCGACAGGCCTTCCTGAGCCATCCACCGGTAGACCTCCGGACAGGGCAACGACTTGCCGGCGAACACGACCTCGGCGTCCGGCAGCGCACGGCGGAAGGCCGCCGCCCGTGAGCGGACCGTGGACTCGTCCAGCACCTGGCACGGCGTGCCGAACCGCGCCGCGAGGCGTGTCGCGGGCACTCCACCGATCACGAGGTCCGAGCGGTCGAGACGGGTGCCGTCCGGCCACAGACCCGCTTCCAGCGCCGGTTCGGTGGCACATCCGGTGCTGGGCAACAACTCCGCGAGCGTCATGCGTCCAGCACACGCCTGCGGGGAGCCCGTGCCCAGGTCCCGGACGAGACCCTGACACGGTCGCCGCTCACCTTGACGCGATCCTGACGAGCCCCGCGGTGCGGACCAGCCGCGCAGGCCGAGGTCCAGCACGACGACGTCCGGCTTGCCCTCCACCACGACGCCCGGCGCGGACGATCTGCGGTTCGTCGTCCACCACCAGTACCGAGGTCATGGGTTCTCCTCGTGGACGGGCAGCGAGATGACCACGGTCAGCCCGCCGCCCGGTGTGTCCTCCGCGCTGATCTGCCCGCCCATCGCGGCGGTGAAGCCCTGCGCGACGCTCAAACCCAGCCCGACTCCCGGGCCCGAGCGGTCGCCGAGGCGCTGGAAGGGCTCGAACACCTTGTGCCCGGCCTTCTTCGGCAGGCCGGGGCCGTGGTCGACGATCCGCAGCTCGACGAAGGCCCCGTGGCGGCTGGCCCTGACCGCCACCGGCGACGGACTGCCGTGCCGCAGGGCGTTGTCCACGACGTTGGCGACCACGCGTTCCAGCAGCCCCAGGTCCGCGAGCACGTGCGGCAGGTCCTCGGCCACCTCCACGGACACCTCCGCGCCGATGCCGGCGAGCGCTCCGGCCACGACCTCGTAGCAGCCGACGGGCCGCAGCACCGGCTCGACCGATCCGGTGGCGAGCCGCGACGAGTCCAGCAGGTTGTCCACCAGGCCGGTCAACCGGTCCGCGGACTCCTCCACGGTCGCCATGAGCTCGGCGACGTCCTCTTCGGACAGTGGCAGCGAGGGATCGCGCAGGCTCCCGATCGCCGCCTTGATCGACGTCAGCGGCGTGCGGAGGTCGTGACCGACCGCGGACAGCAGCGCCGTGCGCAACTCCGACGTCTCCGCTTTGCGTTGCGCGTCCAGTGCGTCGGCGGCCATTCGTTGCTGCCGCAGCGCCACGAACGTCTGGCCAGCCGCCGCTTCCAGGACCCGCTGGTCGCTCGCGGGGAGCACCCGCCCGCTCAGCCTCAGCCGCACGTCACCGGTGACCGCCACCTCCGTCACGGGACCGAGGTCCCGCCCGGCGCACTCCACCCGCGTCCAGGCCCCTTCGCGGCGTTCGACCAGCGCGACCGACTCCAGACCGAAGTTCTCCCGGATCTTCTCCAGCAGCCGCGTGAGTGGGTACGGCGACGTCAGAACCGTGCGCGCGTACGAGGCCAGCAACGCCGCCTCCGTCCGCGCCCGTGCGCCCTGCTCCCCCAGCCTCGCCGCCCTGTCGACGGTCAGCGCCACCACGGTCGCGACGATCACCATGGCCGCCAGCGTGATCACGTTCTCCGGCGTCCGCACCTGCAGGCTGTGGTAGGGCTCGGTGAAGAAGTAGTTCAGCAGCCCGGCACCGGCGACGGCGCAGAACAGCGCCGGTCCCAGCCCGCCCGCTATCGCGACCACGCACGTGACCAGGAGGAACGCCACCAGGTCCGTGGAGAGGTCGAGCTCGTCGCGCCACAGCATGCCCACGGCGGTGACCGCCGCCGGCAGCGCGGCCGACAGGCCCCAGCCGAGCAGCCTGCGCTTGAGCGGCAACGGGTCGTGGGTCTTCCACCGCAGGCCGCGCCGTGACTCGTCGTGCGTGACCATGTGGACGTCGATCGCGCCGGAGTGCTGCACCACGGTCGCGCCGACACCTTCGTCGAAGGTGCGCGCCACCCGTGACCGGCGGGAGGTTCCCAGCACGAGCTGGGTGGCGTTGACCCCGCGCGCGAACTCCAGCAACGCCGTCGGCACGTCGTCGCCGACCACCGAGTGGAACGTCGCGCCGACGTCCTCGGTGATCTTGCGGGACCGTGCGACGTTGCCGGGCGTGACGCCGGACAGGCCGTCGCCGCGCAGCACGTGCACGACGAGGAGCTCCGCGCCCGCCCTCACGGCGATCCGGCGTGCGCGGCGGATCAGCGTCTCGCTCTCCGGGCCGCCGGTGATCGCGGCGACGACGCGTTCCCTGGTCTCCCAGGTGTCGGTGATCTCCTTCTCGCTGCGGTAGCGCTGCAACGCGACGTCGACCTGGTCCGCCACCCACAGCAGCGCGAGCTCGCGCAACGCCGTCAGGTTGCCGACCCGGAAGTAGTTGCCGAGCGCGGCGTCGACGCGGTGCGCGGCGTACACGTTGCCGTGGGCCAGCCTCCTGCGCAGGGCCTCGGGCGTGATGTCGACCAGCTCGACCTGTTCGGCGCGGCGGACCACCTCGTCCGGCACGGTCTCCCGTTGCCGCACACCGGTGATCCCTTCGACGACGTCGTTGAGCGACTCCAGGTGCTGGACGTTGACCGTCGACAGGACGTCGATGCCGGCTTCGAGCAGTTCCTCGACGTCCTGCCAGCGCTTCTCGTTGCGCGAGCCCGGCGCGTTGGTGTGCGCCAGCTCGTCCACGACCGCGACCTCGGGACGGCGGGCGAGGACCGCGTCCACGTCCATCTCCTCGACGTCGAGGCCGCGGTGGCTCATCCGCCTGCGGGGCACCACTTCCAGGCCTTCGAGGAGGGTCGCCGTCTTCTCCCTGCCGTGGGTCTCGACGAGGCCTGCGACGACGTCGGTGCCGCGCTCCCGGCGCCGGTGGGCCTCGCCGAGCACGGCGAAGGTCTTGCCGACGCCGGGAGCGGCGCCGAGGTGGATCCTCAGCTCACCCCGGCGGCCGTCACCGGGACGCGCTGTCGACGGCACGGTTCAGCGCGGTCACGTTGACGGTCGTGGTGAAGGTGCCCCCGGTGCAGTCCGACACCAGTTTCCGCACCTCCTCCACCGGAAGCCCGGACGCGCGTGCCACACGGGGCACCTGCAGCGCCGCGTACTCCGGGCTGATGTGCGGGTCGAGGCCGGACGCCGACGCCGTGACGGCGTCCTGCGGCACCTGGTCCTCCGGCACGCCCTCGCGTCGTGCGATGGCCGCGCGCCGTTCGTCGACGACCTTCGTGTAGTCCTCGTTCAGCTCGCCCTTGTTCGAGCCGCCGGACGCGGGCAGCGTCGCGGCGGACGGTCTCGGCACGAAGTACCGGTCCCCTTCACGTGGGGCGGCGACGAGCGTGGTGTCCCGGGCCTCGGCGTTGGCGTGCAGGCCGGGGAGCCGCGAGACGCCCCACACCGACAGCGGGTACAGCACGCCGAGGAGGACGGTGAGTACGAGCAGGACCCGCAGGCCCGCCCACGACTGCTTCAGGAAGGTGGTCATGTCAGCCGATCCCGGGGACGAGTCGCACGAGCAGGTCGATGAGCCAGATCCCGGCGAACGGCGTCACGACACCGCCGAGGCCGTAGACCAGCAGGTTGCGCCGCAGCAGCGCCGACGCGCTGGACGGCCGGTACCGGACGCCCTTGAGCGCCAGCGGGATCAGCGCCACGATCACCAGGGCGTTGAAGATCACCGCAGACAGGATCGCGGACCGCGGCGTGGCGAGGTGCATGATGTTCAGCCGGTCCAGTGCCGGGTAGATCGCCGCGAACATCGCGGGCAGGATCGCGAAGTACTTCGCCAGGTCGTTCGCGACGGAGAACGTCGTCAGCGCCCCGCGCGTGATCAGCAGCTGCTTGCCGATCTCCACGATCTCGATGAGCTTGGTCGGGTCCGAGTCGAGGTCGACCATGTTGCCGGCCTCCTTCGCGGCCGACGTGCCGGTGTTCATGGCGACACCGACGTCGGCCTGGGCGAGTGCCGGGGCGTCGTTCGTGCCGTCACCGGTCATGGCGACGAGCCGCCCGCCCTCCTGTTCCTCGCGGATCAGCGCCAGCTTGTCCTCGGGTTTGGCCTCGGCGAGGAAGTCGTCGACACCGGCCTCGTCCGCGATGGCCTTGGCGGTCAACGGGTTGTCGCCGGTGACCATGACCGTCCGGATGCCCATGGCGCGCAGCTCGGCGAAGCGTTCCTTCATGCCGGGCTTCACGACGTCGCTGAGCCGGATGACGCCGAGGACGTTCCCGTTCTCCGCCACGACGAGCGGGGTGCCGCCCCGCGCGCTGATCTCGTCGACGATCGCGCGGGCGGTGTCGGTCAGCTCGAACGCGGAGGCCGCGCCCTTGCGGATGCCGCGGTCCCCGAGGTCGATGCCCGACATGCGGGTCTGCGCGGTGAACGGCACGAACACGCCGGTCTTCTCGTGCTCGGTCGCGGGTTGCCCGCCCGCGAGCTCCAGGACGCTGCGGCCTTCCGGGGTGTCGTCGGCCAGGCTCGCGAGCCGCGCGGCCGCCACGAGCGCCTCGTGCGACGCCGGGCCGACCGGGATGAACTCGGTCGCGCGCCGGTTGCCCCACGTGATCGTGCCGGTCTTGTCGAGCAGCAGCGTGTCGATGTCACCGGCGGCCTCGACGGCCTTGCCGGAGGTGGCGAGGACGTTGCGCCGCACCAGCCGGTCCATGCCCGCGATGCCGATCGCGCTCAGCAGCGCGCCGATCGTGGTCGGGATCAGGCAGACCAGCAGCGCCGTCAGCACGACCACCGACTGCTCGCCGCCGGAGTAGACGGCGAACGGCTGCAGCGCCACCACGGCGAGCAGGAAGATGATCGTCAGCGTGGACAGCAGGATCGTCAGCGCGATCTCGTTCGGCGTCTTCTGCCGTTGCGCGCCTTCGACCAGCGCGATCATCCGGTCCACGAAGGACTCGCCGGGTCTGGTCGTGATCCTG
>JASLAV010000310.1 GCA_030146905.1 Lentzea sp.
GCTGGTCGGCGGCGTGCTGCTGCTGGTCGACCCCCGCGCGCCCAAACACGAGGCGATCAAGACCGGTGGCCTCGCGGGAGGTGCGGTCGTCGCGCTGTACGCGCTGTGGCTGAACGACCGGCGGCGCAAGGTCGAGGAGGCCCGCCAGGAGCTCGAAAGCCAGCGCATCGAGCACGACAGGTCGCGCGTCGCCGACGAACGGTTCGCGCGGGCCGTGGAGCTGCTGGGACACGAGACGGCCCAGGTGCGCGTGGGTGCGATGCACGCGCTGGCCGGCCTGGCGAGGTCCAGGACCGAGTACACGCAGACCGTCCTCGACATCCTCTGCGCCTACCTGCGCCGTCCCTACAAGAAGACGAACAACGACCCCGAGGAGATCGAGCTGGAGGTGCGGCTCACGTCGCAGCGGCTGATCGAGGACCTGCTGCCGCGCGTGGGCGAGGAGAACGCGCCGCGCTACGACCTCAACCTCACCAAGGCCCACCTGGAGTTCATGGACCTGTCGTACCGGCAGGTCGGCGACCTGTACCTGCGGGTCGCCCACTTCGAGGAGTCCAACTCCTTCCACCACATGCTGGTCCACGGCGACTTCTACGTCACGGACGCGGAGTCGACGGGACGTCTGTACGTCCACCACGCGGAGATCCGCGGCAAGGCGTGGTTCAGCCGGTTCCGCTCGCGCGGCCTCGCGGTGTTCACCGAGACGAAGTTCGGCGGCCTGACCAAGTTCGAGAACTCCGAGTGGGCGGACGTGAAGGCCGACGGCTGTACGTTCTCGGTGGAGCCCGACCTGCCGGAAGCGTGGAGGAACTGACGTGAGGTGGCTGTTCGCGGTCGTGATGGCCGCGCTCGTCACGGCTGCCACCGCGGTCCTGCTCGTGGCGCTCAAGGCGCCGGCGGTGGAGATCGTGAAGACGGCGGGTGTCGCGGGCGGTGCCGTGGTGGCGCTGTACGCGTTGTGGCTCAACGACCGCAAGCACTTGCTGGAGAGCGACAAGGTCGCCGACGAGCGGTTCGCGCGCTCGGTCGAGATGCTGGGCAACGAGGCCGACCAGGTGCGCGTGGGCGCGATGCACTCACTGGTGTGGCTGGCGGACTCCACGCCGCGCTACAAGCAGACGGTCCTCGACGTCCTGTGCGCGTACCTGCGCCGTCCCTTCCACCACCCGTCCTGGGACGAGAACGGGGCCGACCCGGACACGGTGCTCGTCCAGAACGTGCCCGTGGAAGTGCAGCAGGAGCAGCAGGTCCGGCGCACCGCGCAACGGCTGATCCGCGACGTTCTGTCGTGGGGCGACAAGGGGAAGAAGGAGTACTTCGACCTGGACCTGACCGGTGCCGCGCTCGAGTACTTCCAGCTCGACGGCAGGCGGGTCAACAGGTTCATCGCCCGCCGGGCCCAGTTCTACGGCATCACGCAGTTCCCCAGGCTCGACGTGACCAGCACGACGCTGTTCTCCGGCGCCACCTTCCACGGGCGCCTCGACATGCGCGGGTCGAACTTCGAAGGCGGTATCGCCTTCACCGAGGCGACGTTCAAGGGTGAGGCCGACTTCCGCGCCGCGAAGGTCGGCAGGTTCCTCGCCCTCACCGATCCCGCACCCGCCAGTCAGCGTGGTGAGCTGGAGGTGCTGCCCGGCACGGCGATGCGCACCGCGTACGACGGCTGGGCGCTATCCGGCAACCCTGAGCCTGCCCGCCCGCGCCTCGAAGACCATGTCGAGGAGGACACCCGCCGCGGCACCGAGCGTCCTGCCGGCGACGACGACCGTTTCCGCGACGGGGACGTCTACCTCGCACCGGAGAGCGCGAAAGTGGACGCGATCGGATTTCACCTGGAAGGACTGGGGCACGAGGGCGACCCCCAGCCCGAAGGCGACGAAGTCAAGAAGTGAGTGCACGTCGTTGACCTCGACGGCGACCCGGCGTTCGACACCGGCGGCGGCGAGGGCCCTGTCGGCCTCGTCGCGCGTGCCCCAGTCGGCGTTGAAGTCGACGAACGACTGACCGGCCAGCTCGGACAGCCCGACGGACTCCCTTGCGGCGAAAGGACTTCCCGGCGCGCACGCGAGCACGAGCGGCTCACTGGCCAAAGTGGACATTCGCAGGTCGTCGGCGATCCTCGGCTGGCGGGTGACGAACGCGAGGTCGAGCCGGCCCGCGCGGACGTCCTCCACGAGGTCGGCGTTGCCGGCCTGGCGCATCCGCAGCTCCACGCCGGGGTGGATCTCGTGGAACCGCGCGAGCACCGCGGGCAGGTGCACCACGTGCAGGCACTGCAGGCTGCCGACGGACAACGTGCCGCGCAGCAGCCCCTGCACCGCGGCGACCGCGTCCCGCGCGGACTCGACGCTGCTCAACGCCCTGCGGGCCTCCGGCAACAGCGCCCGTCCCGCCTGCGTCAGCTCGACCTGGCGGGTGGTGCGCAGGAACAGCGGCGCGCCGAGTTCCACCTCCAACGCGCGGATCGACGCCGATAACCCCGACTGCGCCACGTGCATGCGTTTGGCGGCCCTGGTGAAGTGGCACTCCTCGGCCGCGGCGACGAAGTACTCGAGCTGTCTGAGTTCCACATTCATCATCCAAGCTGCTGAATGAGATCACATCCTTGCGTTGGACAGCTTAATCGAGAGGGTCCAGAGTGAAGAGCATGCAGAAGCGTCGTATCGGAGACACGGAAGTCAGCGCCATCGGCCTGGGCGGCATGCCCATCTCCGTGCAGGGGAGGCCGGACCGCGCGCAGGCGATCGAGACAATCCACGCCGCACTGGACGCGGGCGTGACGTTCATCGACACCGCTGACGCCTACTCGCTCGACGACAGCGACTTCGGCCACAACGAGGAGCTGATCGCCGAGGGCCTGCGGGGCCGCTCGGAAGAGGTGCTCGTGGCGACCAAGGGTGGCCACACCCGCGAGCCGGGCGGCGGCTGGAGCCTCGACGGACGTCCGGAGTACCTGCGCAAGGCCGTCGACGGGTCGTTGCGCAGGCTCGGCGTGGACCAGATCTTCCTCTACCAGTTCCACCGGCCTGACCCGAAGACGCCGATCGCCGAGTCGGTCGGCGTGCTGGCGGAGCTGCTGGACAACGGCAAGATCCGCTACGCCGGCGTCTCGAACTTCAACCCCGAGGAGATCGTGCAGGCCAACGAGATCCTGGGTGGACGGCTCGCGGCCGTGCAGAACCAGTTCTCGCCGTCGTTCCGGTCGAGCGAGCCGGAGCTGGAGCTGTGCGACAAGCTCGGCATCGCGTTCCTGCCGTGGAGCCCGTTCGGCGGCATCGGCAAGGCGGGGGCGCTGGCCGGCCCGTTCAAGGAGGTCGGCGACGAGCACGGCGTGAGCGCGCACCAGGTGTGCCTCGCGTGGATGCTCGCGAAGTCCGAAGTGGTGATCCCCATTCCGGGTGCTTCCCGCCCGGCGAGCATCTCCGATTCCGCCCAGGCCACCCACCTGGAGTTGACCGCGGAGGAGCTGGCCCGCCTGGACGGGTGACCTGGGTGGAAAATTAACCCGAATGGCCGCACGATCTACTCCATGCGGACCTTGATCAGCATTGTCGCGATCGTCACCGGTCTGACCCCGTCACCCGCGTCCGCGGCGCCCTCGCCGGAGGGCTCCGCGGACCACGCGGCCGGTTCCCAGATCCTCAAGCACGAAGGCACGGGCGGCCTGCGAACAGGGGAGTCACCGCCCGCGGACGGCAAGGTGCCCGGCATGGACGTGAGCGGCCACCAGGGTGACGTCGACTGGAAGTCCGCCTGGGACAAGGGTGCCCGGTTCTCGTACGTGAAGGCCACCGAGGGCACGCACTACCGCAACCCGAAGTTCGGCCAGCAGTACGGTGGCTCCTACGACGTCGGCATGATCCGCGGCGCGTACCACTTCGCGCTGCCGGACCGCTCCAGCGGTTCCGCGCAGGCGAACTTCTTCGTCGACAACGGCGGCGGGTGGTCTGCCGACGGCAAGACGCTGCCACCGGCGCTGGACGTGGAGTACAACCCGTACGGCGACACCTGTTACAACATGGACCAGACGACGATGACCGCGTGGGTGAAGTCGTTCAGCGACACGGTCTTCGCGCGCACCAAGCGCCATCCGACCATCTACACGTCCACGAAATGGTGGAACAAGTGCGTCGGCGGCTCGGTGAAGTTCGGTGACCACAACCCGCTGTGGATCGCGCACTACAGCTCGGAGCTCGGACCGCTGCCGGTCGGGTTCGACTTCCACACGATCTGGCAATGGCAGGCGGCCGGGCACTTCCCCGGCGACCAGAACCTGTTCAACGGCACGTTCGCCCAGCTCCAACGCATCGCCGCGAGCTGAAAAGGGCCCCGTCACGGCGTGCGTGACGAGGCCCCTTCGTGCGTTCTCGCTCAGTCGAAGAGCGCGGGGAGGGTGCCCTCCCAGGCTTCGCGGAGCTCGTCGAGCGGGAGCTGACCGAGGTCCTGGATCTCCAGGGCGTTCGACTCCGGGTCGACGACGCCGACCTTGCGCC
>JASLAV010000329.1 GCA_030146905.1 Lentzea sp.
GAGATGCACCAGCGGGCCGAGTACGGCATCGCGGCGCACTGGCGCTACAAGGAGACCAAGGGCACGCACAACGGCAAGTCCGTCGAGATCGACGAGATGGCGTGGATGCGCCAGCTCCTCGACTGGCAGCGGGAAGCCGCGGACCCCGGTGAGTTCCTGGAGGGCCTGCGCTGGGACCTCGCCGCGCGCGAGATCTTCGTGTTCACGCCCAAGGGTGACGTCGAGACGTTGCCGACGGGGTCCACGCCCGTCGACTTCGCCTACTCGGTGCACACCGAGGTCGGTCACCGCTGCATAGGCGCCCGTGTGAACGGGCGTCTCGTCGCTCTCGAACGCAAGCTCGAGAACGGCGAGGTCGTCGAGATCTTCACCTCCAAGGCGGAGGGTGCGGGCCCGTCCCGCGACTGGCTGAGCTTCGTCGCGTCACCGCGCGCCAAGGCGAAGATCAAGCAGTGGTTCGCCAAGGAGCGCAAGGAAGAGGCGATCGAGCAGGGCAAGGACGCGATCACCAAGGAGGTCCGCCGCGTCGGGCTTCCGATCCAGCGCCTCGTCTCGGTCGACTCGATGCAGGCCCTCGCGAAGGAACTGCACTACCCGGACATGAGCGCGCTGTACGCGGCGGTCGGCGAGGGTCACACCTCGGCCCGCCACGTCGTGCAACGGCTCGTCGCGCAGCTCGGCGGTGTCGACCACGCCGAGGAGGAACTGGCCGACCGCGCCACCCCGTCCACGGTCACCCGGCGCCGCCCCACCGGCGACGCGGGCGTGATCGTCAAGGACGCGGGCGACGTGTGGGTGAAGCTCGCCCGTTGCTGCACCCCGGTGCCGGGCGACGACATCCTGGGCTTCGTGACTCGCGGCGGCGGCGTGTCCGTGCACCGCACCGACTGCACCAACGCGGAGGAGCTGCTGAAGTCGCCGGAACGGCTCCTCGACGTCGAGTGGGCACCGTCGGCCTCCAGCGTCTTCCTGGTCGCCATCCAGGTGGAGGCGCTCGACCGGCACCGGCTGCTCTCGGACGTCACGAAGGTGCTGGCCGACGAGCGCGTGAACATCCTGTCGGCGTCGGTGACGACGTCGCGCGACAGGGTGGCCGTCAGCCGGTTCTCGTTCGAGATGGGCGACCCGAAGCACCTCGGCCACGTCCTGAAGGCCGTGCGCGGCATCGAGGGCGTCTACGACGTCTACCGCGTGACATCGGCGTCGTGACCTGCGCAGAGCTTCATGGGGAAGGCACAGGAGCCCCCGCCGGACTCGGCGGGGGCTCCTGTGTGCCGGGCGCGTCCTAGCGGCGCGGGATGCGCCAGTTCTGCGCCGCGCTGCCGTTGCACCACCAGATCTGCAGCGGGGTGAGGTTGTCCGACCACCCGTTGCGCACGTCCAGGCACTGCCCGGACTTCACGTTCACGAGCGAGCCGCCCTGCACCCGCCACTGCTGTGCCGGGGTGCCGTTGCAGTCCCACAGCTGCACCGCCGTGCCGGGGTCGGTCCAGCCGTTCTTCACCTCCATGCACCGGCCGAGCGCGCGCAGCGAACCGTCCGCGTCGAGCTTCCAGTCCTGCGCGCCGGTGCCGTTGCAGTCGTAGATCCAGATCGCCGTGCCCGGCCACGTGCGGCCACCGTCGATGTCGATGCACCGGCCGGCGATGCCCTGGAGCCGGTCCGCTGGCAGGGGCAGCACCCACGCCTGGGCGGCGCTGCCGTTGCACGTGGACACCGACAGCTGCCCGCCCGCCGTCAGGCACCGGTCGCCGGACAGCAGCGCGCCGTTGGGGGCGGAGGTCCAGCGTTGACCGGCGCACTCCGCCAGCACCGCCAGGTCACCCTGCACGGCGAGGCACTTGCCCAGCGCGCGCAGCGTTCCGTCCGGTGCCGCGGTCCAGCGCTGGGCGCCGGTGCCGTTGCAGCTCCACACCCCGACAGGGGTGCCGTTGGCGGAGTTCGCGCTGGCCACGTCCATGCAGGCGCCGTGGTTGTTGGTCAGCTGGCCGGTGGCGCCGTTCGGGATCCGGAACGCCTGCTGCGCGACGGTGCCGGTGAGCCGCATGTCCCGCGAGGACGCCCCGATCGAGATCGTGAAGCTGCCGGCGGGCACGCGGAACGTGCGCTCGGCGGTGTCCCAGATCGCGAACGCCCGCCGGTCGACCTTCATCGACACGCGGGTCGAGGCGCCGGGGTCCAGCGGCACCTTCGCGAAGTCGCGCAGCTGCCGCGGCGGCTCACCCGCCGCGCCCGGATAGCCGACGTACAGCTGCGGCACGGCCGATCCCCGCCGGGTGCCGGTGTTGCGCACCGTGAACGACACGGTCACCGCCCCGTCGGACGGCGTCAGCGACAGGCCGCTGTAGGCGAACGTCGTGTAGCCCAGGCCGAAGCCGAACGGGAACATCGGCGCCACGTTCGCCGCGTCGTACCAGCGGTAACCGACGAACAGGCCCTCGGTGTAGTTGTAGTTGCCGCCCGTGCCGGGGTACTGCTCCGGTGACTGCATCGGGTCCGCGTCCAGGTTCACCGGGAACGTCACCGGCAGCCGCCCCGCCGGTTCCGAGACGCCCCACAGGACGTCGACCAGCGCGGTGCCGTTCTGCTCGCCGGGGTACCAGGCCTCCATGAGCGTCGACACCGACGACAGCCACGGCATCGTCACCGGACCGCCGGTCTCCAGCACCACGATCGTGCGCGGGTTCGCCGCGGCCACCGCGCGGACGAGCTCGTTCTGGTTGCCGGGGAGCTCGATGTCGGCGCGGTCGGCGCCCTCGGTCGTGCGGTCGCCGACGACGACCACGGCGACCTGCGCCGCCTGTGCCGCCTGCACGGCGGCCTGGATCTCGGGATCGGCGCCGGCGGGGGCGAACCAGTCGAGCGAGAGGTTCGCGAAGCCGGCCGACTCGGTGTAGTCGACCACGACCTGGTGCGGAACACCGGCCTCCAGCGTGACGGACGCCCAGCGCGTCTGGGTGCCGTGGTCACCCCAGTTGTCCACGACCTGACGGCCGTCGAGGTACAGGCTGCTGCCGTCGTCGCTGGTCAACGCGAACCGGTAGGTCCCGGTCACCGGTGCGGTGAGCGTGCCGGTCCAGCGCGCCGACCAGTTGTCCGCGTTCACGCCCGGCGCGGGGGACCCGGTCAGCCAGTTGAAGTCGATCACACTGTCCGTTCTGGACACCACCGGCGCGCCCTGCAGGCCGCGGTTGTTGTAGAAGTCCGCCCGCAGGCCGGTGAGCGCTCCGGCGGGCACGGTGAACGGTTCGCGGCGCGCGCCCACGTTGTAGGTCAGGCCGGTGCCGAGCTTGGCGCGCAGGGCGTCCACCGGCTTCACGGTGTGCTCCGGGTAGGGCGTCACCCGTGAGCTCCCGTCACCGCCGGTGTGCGCCACGTCGGCGTAGATGCCGGAGAGCGCGACCGTGGTCGTGGCGCCGGACAGCGGGAGCAAGCCGTTGTCGTTCTTCAGCAGCACGGTGCCGGCCGCGGCCTGCTTGCGGGCGGCCGCCGCGTGCTCGGCCGGGTCGAACGACGGCGGTGGTGACGGGTCGAGCGCACCGGTGCGCAGCAGCATCCGCAGCACGCGCCGGGTGCGCTCGTCGAGCACGGACTTGGTGAGCTCACCCGACCGCACGGCGCCGGGAAGGCCCGCGTAGAACGTCGAACCGCCGAACTCCTGGTCCAGCCCCGCGAGCGCGGAACGGACGCCGGAGTGCGTGGCGGGGTAGTCGGAGCCGACCACGCCGGAGAAGCCCCACTGGTCGTTGAGGATGTCGTTGAGCAGAGGGAAGTTCTCGCAGGCGTGCGAGCGGTTGACCAGATTGTAGGCGCACATCGCCGACCACGCGCCGCCCTGCTCCACGGCCATCTCGAACGCGGGCAGGTAGACCTCGCGCAGCGCCCGGTCGTCCACATTGGAGCTCATCCAGGTGCGGCCGTCCTCCTGGTTGTTGACGGCGTAGTGCTTCACCTGCGCGGCCACGCCCTGGCCCTGCACGCCCGCGATGAAGCTCGCGCCGAGCTGGCCAGCCAGGTACGGGTCCTCGCCGTAGGTCTCGAAGTTGCGGCCCGCCTGGGGCACCCGCACGATGTTGACCATCGGCGCGTACAGCACGTCGTAGCCTCGTGCCTGGGTCTCCTTGCCCATGAGCGTGCCCGCCTCGTTGGCGAGAGCGCGGTCGAACGACGCCGCCACCGCCACGGGAGCGGGGAACGCCGTCGCGGGTTGCTCGTCCCGCACGCCGGCCGGGCCGTCGGTGAGGCGCAGCGGCGGGATGCCCAGACGGGGGACGCCGGCGACGTAGCCGACCTCGTGGTGACCGAGCGGAGCGGAGATCCCGCGCAGCAGGGTGACTTCCTCCTCGATGGTCATCTGTTGCAGCAGGCCGTTCACGCGCTGTTCCAGCGACGCCGGCTGCTGCGCGGCCGCGGTCGCTGTCGTGGTTGTCGATGTTGCCGCGGAAACCGCACCGGACAAGAGAATGGCGACAGCCACGATCCTGAACGAGGGCGCGCTGCGCCCGAAGTGGACGGTCATTGTCCCGACTCCCCTCACGATCGGGGGAGAGCTGCGCGCGCGACTCACCTCTGTTGATCTCGAATGAATGTAAATGGCCAAAACGCGTAATGCCAGCACCCGTACGACTGACTCTCAGGGAAAGAGAGCCAGCCGAGACGGGGGATACGTCCATGGCACGAGTTCTGAACGTCGTCGCGCACCACGACGACGACCTGCTGTTCCTGAGCCCTGACCTCATGAAGGACCTGCGTGACGGCAACACGGTCCGCACCGTGTTCCTCGTGGCGTCCGACTACCACACCTACCCCGCCTACATGCAGGCACGCGAGCTCGGGGTGCGTCAGGCGTACGCCGCCGCGGCCGGGCTGACGGCCCTGCAGTGGCGCTCCCACGCCTACGGGGCCGGCAACCTCTCCGCGACCCTCTGGACGCTCGGCAACCGCGTCTCCATCCTGGAGAACCGGCTGCCGGACAACTCCACGGCGCCCGCGAACCGCCTGTGGCTCCTCTACTCGCGCAACCAGCCGCTCACCGGGCGGCCGCTGGACTTCGCCGCCGCCCAGTCGGCCGACCGCGGCACGCTGGTCGCGTTCCTGCGCGCGGCGATCGCGGACTTCCAGCCGGACGTCATCAGGACGACGGACCCGTCGGCCGACCTGCAGATGCAGAACACGCCCTCGCTGGGCCTCGAGAACTTCTACTTCCACCGCGACCACGTCGCGGCGGCGAGGCTGGTGCAGACCGCGGTGCTGAACGTGTCCCCGGTCCCGCAGGTCGTCTGCTACCGCGACTACACGATCCGTGACGAGGCCGGGAACCAGACCGTCGCGGACACGACGTTCAAGCGGGACACGTTCCGCACCTACGCGGCGCACGACGTCGACATCTGCCCGAACGGTGGCGTGAACTGCCCGCCGGCGGGCGGGTTCTACGACGGCCTGATGAACAAGCAGTACCTCGCCGACGCGGCGTGGATCGGGGACAGGGCGATCCCGCTGACCGAGGACGACCCCACCAAGCCGTGGCCGGTGATCGGCCAGCACTTCAACGTCCGCAACCGGGGCACGAACCTCGAACTGGCCGTGAACAACGCCTCGACCGCCGACCTGGAACCGATCATCGGCTGGCCGCAGAACGGCTCGCCGAACCAGCGGTGGCGCTTCGAGGCCAACCCGCAGGGCTGGGAGCTCGTCGCGAGCCACTCGGGGAAGGCGTTCGACGTGCCGGAGTCGAGCCAGAACAACGGCGTGCAGCTGATCCAGTTCTCCCGCACCGGTGCCGTCAACCAGACGGTGCGGTTGCGCGGCAACCCCGTCGCCGGCTGGCGGCTGCTCCTGGCCCACTCCGGGCTCGCGGTGGCCGTGCAGGGCAGCGGGAACGGCGCGCCGGTCGTGCAGCAGACGTTCACCGGTGCGGCGAACCAGCTCTGGGACCTCGTTCCGGCCTGACGGCCGGTGTGCCAGAGTCTGCGCGTGCTCGACATCGTGGTGCAGGCGGAGAACGGGGAGCGGCACGTGCGCGTGTCCGCGGAGGAGCTCGCCGGGCTGGTCCGGCGCATCGGCGGGGAGGGCGACCGGTTCCTGGTCCTCCAGCGGGTTCCCGACCTGCCGGACGTCTTCGCCCAGGTCTGGCACGAGGCAGGCGGCGGCTACGCGGTGGAGCACCGCGACGGGTCCGCCGGCCGCCACTTCGAGGCGACGGCCGGCGATCCCGCGGCCGTGGCCGCGGCGCTCACCGGCTGGGCGCGGCGGGAGTCCGGTTGGGACGGTGGACTCGTCTGGTCACCGCTGGACCTGGCCCCCGCCGCCGAGGTGCCGCCGCTCGGCCTCGGTGACGACGAGCGCGCGGAGCTGGAGCGGCGGGTGCGGGAGGCGCTGGCCGCCGGCTACGCCTCCCGCGCCGATCTGGCGGAGCTCGCGGAGGAGTACCTGGTCACCGGCGACCGCCGGCCGGTGTCGCCCGAGCAGGCGCGGGCGCTGGCCGACCGGTTGTGGCTGGAGCGGGTCGCGGAGCAGGCCTCGTGGCGGGGCGAGACCGACCCCGAACGGCTCACCCGCGCGTTCACCGCCCTGGAGGCGGCCGGGATCACCGCCCGCGAGAACTTCACCTGCTGCCGCACCTGCGGTCAGGCCGAGATCGGCGACGAGGCCGGGCCCGGTGCCCGCGGCTTCGTCTACTTCCACGCCCAGTGCACCGAGGCCGCCGCGGCCGGTCACGGGCTGGCCCTGCACTACGGCGGCTTCGACGGCTCGTCCGGGACGACCGCGGCCATCGGCCAGGAGGTCGTGGCCGCGCTGGAAGCGGCCGGTCTGCGCACCGAGTGGAACCGCGACCCCGGCAGGGTCATCACCGTCACGCCGCTGGACTGGCGGCGCCGGCTGGTGGGCTAGCAAATGCGAAACGGCCCCCGGATCCGCTCCGGGGGCCGTCGGAAAGTGTGAAGAGTTAGTTCGCGACCAGTGCCGACTTGATGTCGACCGGGGTCTTCGGCTTGCCGTCGCCCTGGCCTGGCTGCTGCGAGATCGTGCCGGTCTTCGCGACCTCGTCGATCTTCTTCAGCGACTCGTCGTCGACCGTGCCGAAGATCGTGTACTTCGCCTGCAGGTTCGCGCCGTCGCCGTAGACGATGAAGAACTGCGAGCCGTTGGTGTCGGGGCCCGAGTTCGCCATGGCGAGCACGCCGCGGCCGTAGGTGAGCTCCGGGTAGACCTCGTCCTTGAACGAGTAGCCCGGGCCGCCCATGCCGTTGCCGCCGGGGTCGCCGCACTGCAGGACCTGGATGCCGGTGACCACGAGGCGGTGGCAGGTGGTGTTGTCGAAGTACTTCTGCTTCGCCAGGCTCACGAAGTTGTTCACGGTGCACGGCGCGAGCGAGCGGTCCAGGTTGAACTTCAGGTCGCCGATCGAGGTGCCGAGCGTGACGCCGACCGTGCCGGTGGCGGGCTGCTCGCCGTTCGCGGGCGGCGTGTTCTCCTTGGCCGCCGGCTCCTGGCCCTTCGTGTACTCACAGTTCACCTTCTCCGGCAACGCCTGCGGGCGCTTCGGGATCTGGTGCGCTGCCGTGGGGATGTTCTCGGCCTTGTCCACCGACTCCTGCGCGGGAGTCTCCGACGCGGCGGCGTCACCGTTGCCGAAGTCGTGAGTCGCGAGGAACCACACACCACCTCCGACGAGCGCAACAACGACGACCGTCGAGACGACGGCGATGATACGACGCTTCTTGGCCCGCTCGTGGCGGTAGACCATCTGACGCTCAAGCTTGCGCTTGGCTGCCGCGCGTCGCTGCTCGTTGGTGGGCACG
>JASLAV010000402.1 GCA_030146905.1 Lentzea sp.
GCCGACCGCCTGCGCGCCGTGCGCATCCCCGAGCCCGAACGGCGCGTGAAGCAGTACCCGCACGAGTTCTCCGGCGGCATGCGGCAGCGCGCGATGATCGCGATGGGCCTGATGGGCGAACCACGCCTGGTGATCGCCGACGAACCCACCACCGCGCTCGACGTCACCGTCCAGCGCGAGGTGCTCAAGCTGCTCGCGCGGATCAGGGCGGAGCGCTCGGCGGCGGTGCTGCTGATCAGCCACGACATCACCGTGGTCGCGCAGACCTGCGACCGCGTGCTGGTGATGTACGCGGGACGGATCGTCGAGGAGCTGCCGACCGACGACCTGTTCACGGCCGCCCGCCACCCGTACACGACGGCGCTGCTGGCCGCGGTCCCCGACCTGGACACGGACCGGGACGCGCCGTTGGCGGTCATCCCGGGGCGTCCCCCGGAGCCGGGCGAGATCGCGCGGGGGTGCCCGTTCGCGCCGCGCTGCCCGCTCGCCGAGGACAGGTGCCGGGCGGAGGAGCCGGAGCTCACGGCGATGTCGGACGGCCACCGGGTGGCGTGCTGGAAGTCGGAGAAGGAGCTGGCGCTCGCGGCCGGTGCCGGCGGAGGTGCGCGGTGAACGGGCTCAGGTTCGACCGAGCCACCACCGGCCACGCCGTGACCGACCACCGCCAGGCCACCACCCGGCGGACCTCCGCCACCGCGAGGCGCGGGCCTGGCTTCCACCGAGCCACCACCGGCCGCCTCCACCAAGCCACTACGGGAGGCGCGCGATGAGCGAAGCCCACCTCGTCCACGTCACCACCCGGCCCGCCCACCGCCTCGTGCGCGGAAGGCCGCAGGTCCCACTCGCCGCAGGAGGTGGCCGATGAGCGAGCTCACGTTCGACCACGTCAGCGTCCGCTACGGCCACCACCTGGCCGTCGACGACGTCAGCCTGACGGTCCCGTCCGGCCAGGTCGTCGGTCTCGTCGGCGAGTCGGGTTCCGGCAAGTCCACGCTGGCCGCCACCGCGGTCGGCCTCGTCCAGGTCACCAAAGGCCAGGTCCTGGTGGACGGCGAGAAGCGCCACCGCCGCAAGGTGCAGATGGTGTTCCAGGACCCGTACTCCTCGCTCGACCCGCGGATGAGCATCGGCGGCTCGATCGCCGAGGCGATGCCCAGGGGCACGGACAAGAAGGCCGAGGTGGCGCGGCTCCTCGAACTGGTGAACCTCGACCCCGGCCGGGCGAAGGCCCTGCCCGCGCGGCTGTCCGGCGGGCAACGGCAGCGTGTCGCGCTGGCCAGGGCTCTCGCCGGGAGGCCGGAGGTCATCGTCGCCGACGAGATCACGTCCGCGCTCGACGTGTCGGTGCAGGGGGCCGTGCTCAACCTCGTGCGCGACCTGCAGCGGCGGCTCGGGTTGTCGATGCTGTTCATCTCGCACAACCTCGCCGTCGTGCGGTACGTGAGCGACCGGATCGCGGTCATGAAGGACGGCCGGATCGTCGAGGAGGGGCCGGCCGGGCAGGTGCTCGCCGACCCGCGGCACGAGTACACGCGTGAGCTGCTCGCGGCCGCGCCCAAGCGGCACACCAGGCTGGAGGCTTCATGACCGACGATCTGCACGGGCGCAGCGTCGTCGCGGACACCCACAACGACCTGCTCACCGCCATCGCGCACCGCCCTGTCGAGCAGTGGGTTCCGCACTTCCGCGAGCGCTGGCTGCCCCAGCTGGAGGCCGGCGGGGTCAACCTCCAGGTGCTGCCGGTGTTCGTCGACGACGTGTTCCGCCCGGAGGGCGCGCTCCGGCAGACGTTGCGGGAGATCGAGGCCGCCCACCGCATCGCCGAGGCGAACCCCGGCGCCGTCCAGCTCTGCCGTGACGGCGCCGAGATCGACGACGCGCTGGAAAGCAACCGCATCGCGCTCGTCCTCGCCCTGGAGAGCGCGCCCGGTGTCGGCGAGGACGTCGAGCTGCTGGAGACGCTGAGCAGGCTCGGCGTGCGGATCGCGTCGCTCGCCCACTTCGGCCGCACCGCGCTGGCCGACGGCAGCGGCGAGGACGCCACCGGCAGCAGGCTCACCAGGGCGGGGGTCGCGGCGCTGCGCGAGATGGAGCGGCTCGGCATGATCTTCGACGTCAGCCACCTCGGTGCGGCGGGCGTCGACCACGTGCTGGAGCTCGCGACCCGTCCGGTGATGGCGACGCACTCGTCGGCACGGGCGTTGCGCGACCACCACCGCAACCTCACCGACGACCAGCTCAAGGGCATCGCGGGCAACGGCGGCGTGGTGTGCGTGAACTTCTTCGCGCCGTTCCTGCACGAGAGCGACTTCACCATCGACCGGCTGATCGACCACATCGAGCACATCGCGGGCGTCATGGGCATCCGGCACGTCGGCCTCGGACCGGACTTCGTGAAGGAGGTCCTCCAGGACGTCACGCCGCCGTGCTGCGAGACGCAGACCATCGAGGGCGTTCCGGTGGACCAGTTCCTGCCGGGCCTGGAGGGACCGGCCGGGTTGCCGCTCGTCACCGAGGCGCTGCAGAAGCGCGGGTGGCCCGACGACGACATCGCCCTGGTGCTGGGCCGCAACGTGCTCGACCTGTTCCGCGCCGGGCTCGGCGCCACCCGTTGACGAGGGGGACCACCACCATGACCACCATCGAGGACCTGTACGGCTTCGCGTTGCCGGAGCAGCCCGCGATCTCGCCGGACGGCACCGAGGTCGTGTACGTGCTGCGGACGACCGACCGCGAGGCCGACCGCGACGAGCGGTCGCTGTGGCGGCTGTCCGGCGGCAAGGCCAGGCAGCTCACCAGGGGCAAGGCCGACGTGGCGCCCTCGTGGTCGCCCGGCGGTGGCGCCATCGCCTTCCTGCGGGCCCAGGACGGACCGGCGCAGCTCTGGCTGCTGCCGGCCGACGGCGGCGAGCCGGAGCAGCTGACGACGCTGCCGCTCGGCGCGGGCGCTCCGGTGTGGAACGCGGACGGCACCAAGCTCGCCTTCTCCGCGCCCGTCGACATCGCGGACGCCAAGGCGCCGGTCGTCGCCGACCGCCTCGGCTACAAGTCCGACGGCGCCGGGTACCTGCGCAGCATCCGCTCCCACCTGCACGTGCTCGACCTGGAGAGCCGCGAGGTGCGCCAGGTGACCACCGGCGACTACCACGCGGACACCCCCGCGTGGTCGCCGGACGGGACCGAGCTGGCCTTCAGCGCGGCACGGGACGAGGACTCCGACCTGAACTTCCGCTCCCCCGTGCACGTCGTCGGCGTGGAGGGGCACGCGGAGCCGCGGGTCGTCGGGCTCGCCGAGGGGCAGGGCGCGACCATCCTGTGGACCGAGGACGGCCTGATCGTCACCGGACGGGTCACCGCGGACACCGGCCACATCGACCTGCTGCACCTGCCCCTGGACGGTGGGGTGCGCCCCC
>JASLAV010000411.1 GCA_030146905.1 Lentzea sp.
CTTGCCCACCTAGCCGCCTCCGGTCCTGCCGACAGCAGGGCCGGGGGCGAGCCCCCTGTTCCGGCCGTGGCGCGGCAGAACCAGATGCACCGCGTGGTGCACCAGCTCCAGCAGCGGCTGCACACCGTGCCGCAGGACAAGGCGTCCTGGGCGCAACTCGGGTCGTCCTATGTGGAACTGGCGCGCGTCACGGCGGATCCCGCGTACTACGCCAAGGCCGAGGGCGCGCTGAAGAACGCGGGCGACACGGGTCTCGCCGCCATCGGCATGGGCACGCTGGCCAACGCCCGCCACGACTTCCACGCGGCCCGCGACTGGGCGGCGAAGGCTCTGACCGCCCTGCCCTCCTCCGCGGAGGCGCACGGCGTGCTGGCGGACGCGTTGACGCAGCTCGGCGACGACGCGGGCGCCCAGGACGCGGTGCAGAGGATGCTGGACCTCAAGCCCGGCACGGCGTCGTTCGCCCGTGCCTCCTTCCACCTCGAGCTCCACGGCGACGTCGACGGCGCCCGCGACGCGATGAAGCGCGCGCTGACCGCTGCCGCGACACCCGAGGAGATCGCGTTCTGCCGTTACCGGCTGGGCGAACTCGCGTTCGACCACAACCGGCTCGACGAAGCCGCTCAGCACTACGAGCAGGGACTGGCGGCGAGAGGAGACGACATGACTCTCACTCAAGGCATGGCCAAGGTCGCGGCGGCACGGGGTGACGTCCCGAAGGCGCTGGACGACTACCGCAGGCTGACGGCCCGCGCCCCCCTGCCCCAGTACCTGCAGGAGTACGCGGAGCTGCTGGAGTCCGCGGGGAAGGCCGATGAGGCCGCGGAGCAGTACGAGGTGCTCACCGAGCAGCAGCGGCTGATGGAGTCGCAGGGCGCCATCGACGACCTCGCGGCGGCCCTCTTCGCCGCCGACCGCGGTGACGGCGCGCAGGCGTTGCGCCGGGCGGAGACCGAGTGGAGCCGCCGCCAGAGCGTGTTCGTGGCCGACGCGATGGCGTGGGCGCTGCACGTGAGCGGTCGCGACGCCGAGGCGTTGACCTACTCCGACCGCGCGATGTCGCTGGGCTGGCAGAACGCCACGTTCTCCTACCACCGCGGCATGATCCTCGCCGCGCTCGGCAGGGTCGCCGAGGCGCAGGAGGCCCTGGTCCAGGCGTTGCGGCTCAACGCGAACTTCTCCCCGCTCCAGGCGCTCAAGGCCGGCCGCAAGCTCGCCGAGCTGCGAGGCGGCCGGTGAGCCTGTCCGGCAGGGTCGTGCGGCCAGTCCTGGTGATCGCCCTGCTGTTCGCGGGCATCTTCTTCATCAACGGCGAGGCGTTCGGCCACCCGCTGGGCAACTTCAGCGTCAACCACTACCACGGGCTGCACCTGCACCCCGACCGCGTCGACCTCAGGTCCGTGGTCGACGTGGCGGAGATCCCGACGCTGCAGCAGAACCTGAAGAACCGCGACGCGCGCCAGTGGTGCGACGAGGTGGCCCGCACCGACCGGTCCACAGTGGACGGTCGACGGATCTCGTGGACGCTGTCCAGCTCCGCGAAGGAGCACCCCGCCGGCCAGGCCGACCTCAGCACCACCAGGCTGGTCTGCGAGTTCACCGCCAGGGTGAGCCTCGACAGGCCGGCCCGCCTGGAGTTCCACGACGAGTCGAACGCCGACAGGGTGGGCTGGCGCGAGATCACCGCGGCCGGCACCGGGATCAGGCTGACGGACTCGCCCGTTCCCACCGAGAGCGTCAGCGACGAGCTGCGGGCGTACCCGGAGGACCTGCTCAGCAACCCGGTGGACGTGCGCTCGGTGGCGTTCAACGCCGAGCCGGGCACCGGGTCGGAGCCGAAGAAGGCCTCCGGCTCCCCCGTCCAGGCCTTCAGCGTCACGGCCGCCAGGCTCAACGACATCCTGGGCAGCGACGACCTCACGCCGTGGCTCGGGTTCCTGGCCTTGTTGCTGTCGCTGGTGCTGGGCGCTTCGCACGCCGCGTTGCCCGGTCACGGCAAGACGCTCATCGCCGCCTACCTCGCCGGTCGCCAGGGCAGGCCGAAGGACGCGTTCGTCGTCGGTGCGTCGGTCACGGCCACGCACACCGGTGGCGTGCTGGTCCTCGGCCTGGTCATCAGCGCCTCCAGCGCGCTGGCCGGTGAGCAGGTGCTGCGCTGGCTCGGGTTGCTCAGCGGTGTGCTGATCGCGGCGATCGGCGTGGTGCTGCTGCGCTCGGCGCTCACGACGACCCGCGAACCCGTGCTCGTGGGAGCCGGCCACGGACATGGTCATGGGCACGGCCACGGTCACGGGCACGGACATGGCCACGGGTACAGCCGCGCGAGCCTGATCGGCATGGGCGCGGCCAACGGGCTGGTCCCGTCCCCGTCGGCGCTCGTCGTCCTCCTGGGCGCCATCGCGCTCGGCAGGACCTGGTTCGGCGTCCTGCTGGTCGTCGGCTACGGAATCGGCATGGCGGGCACGCTCACCGCGGTCGGGCTGCTGCTCGTGAAGACGCGGGAACGCGTCGAAAGAATCCTGGAAGGCCGTGCCACCCGAGTGCTCTCCCATTACGCACCCGTCGGCACAGCCGCCACGGTGATCGTCGTCGGCACGTGGCTGACATTGCAGGCTCTTTAAAAGTCACACCGGTCCAAGAAGAAGGGCCCGGATTTCTCCCTGAGGAGAAACCGGGCCCCGCGTCTGTTTCCGGCCTTACAGGTTCGCCACCACGAACGCCTTGCCCTCCGCGTTCTCGACCGAGATCGACTTCACCCGGTCGGGAGGAACGCTCACCATGCCCCGCACGGTGGCGCCCTCGTCCCTGCCCTTCTCGGACGAGGTCCACGCGAAGGCTTCCGTCCTGGACCCGTCCGCCCCGACCACGATCAGCTTGCACTTCTGCGCGGCCGGCAGGCCGTTGATCTTGGCCGTGACCATGTACCTGTCCTGCGACGACGGCGCTATCTCCGCCACCAGCTCGATCCCGCCCGTCGCCGACGCCTCGCCCGTGCGAGTCGTGGCGATGCCGGAGCCCGGTGCCTGGTTCTGCAGGAAGACGGCAGCGCCCCCGAACGCGACCACCGCGGCGACTGCCGCGGCGGCGAGGTAGCCCGGCCAGCGCCGGGGCTTGGCGTGCTGCGGTTCCGGGAGGTCCTCCACCGGCCGCGGACTGGCTCTCGGGCTCTGGTCGGCCGCCCGCTGCTGCGGGATGACCGACTCCTGCCTGATCTGCCGCAGCGTTCGCTGCAGCAACAGGTCCGACGGTTTGGGGAGGGCGTCCTCCAGCTCGTGCAGGAACGCCTCACGGGGCACCTCGTCGAGTGCCGTGCGGATCCGGTGGAAGTCGGCGACCTGCGCACGGCAGGCCGAGCAGCCCATCAGGTGCTGCTCCACACCGCGACTCTCGTGCGCGTCCAGAACGCCGAGCGCGTAGCAGCCAAGGGTGACCGCGTCGTGCCCGCCAGCTGTCATACGACCTCCTCGTCGTCCCGATTTGCCCCCGCGGCGAAACGGTGTCACAAGTGAAAACGGGCAGATACGAGTGGTTGGTTCAGCTCGCGAACGAGTTCATTCTGATTGCGCATAACAATGGCATTACGTGACCGGGCAACTCCGGATCACGCCAGGTCTGAGCTGCGCTTTTCACTCGATCGGACGACTCAAGGCGTCTTGAACGGTCACAAGCACGTAGATCGACGAACTGCCGGTCGTTCCTCCGCTTCGACGAACGCCACCAGGCCGTCCAGAACACGCGCGAGACCGAACTCGAACTCGTCGAGCGGCTGGTCGAAGCCGCCGGAACCGTAGAGGTGGTTCATCATCGGCAGGCGTTCCTCGGTGAAGTGCTCCCAGAGCGACTCGGTGCCGTTCCACCAGTCCTCCTCGGACACGCCGGTCTCCCGTTCGGCCTGCACGCGGTCCGCCATCGTCCTGCCGACGCCGTCGACGAAGTGGCTGACCGTCGTCACGACCGCGACGATCTCCTCCGGCCGCAGCCCCAGATCGGCCACCACGGCGTACGCGGCGTCCTGGCGCGTCATCGCCTGCGGGCCCGGCATCCGTCGGGACGTGGTGAGCTGCAGCATCCACGGGTGCGCGCGGTACATCGACCACACCTGCCGCGCGAAGAACTCCAGCCCTTCACGCCACGGGCCCTTCGGGGTGTGCTCGGTCTCGCCCCACACCGCGTCGACCATCAGGTCGAGCAGCTCGGACTTGCCGGGGACGTGCCGGTAGAGCGACATGGTGGTGAAGCCCAGGGTCTCGGCGACCCGCCGCATGGTGAGCGCGTCGACGCCCTCGGAGTCGGCCACCTTGATGGCGGCCTCCACCACCCGCGCCCTGGACAGCGCCGCCTTCGGCTCCTTCGTGACGGCCGTGTCCGGCTCCCACAGCAGACGCACGCTGCGATCCCGGTCGCTCTGCTTCACCCAACCCCCTCTTTCACACACTCCTTGCCTGTGAATCCTAATGCCGTGTACAACGTACACCGAGCGTACTTAGTACACATGACAATCACGGGGGTGGAGTCGTGGGACACGCGGTGTTCGCGGAAGGCCTGCGCAAGAGATTCGGTGAGAACTGGGCGCTGGACGGGTTCGACCTGGAGGTGCCGGCCGGAACGGTGTGCGGGCTGCTCGGCCCGAACGGCGCCGGCAAGACGACGGCGGTGCGCATCCTGGCCACGCTGCTGCGCCTGGACGGCGGCCGGGCCGAGGTCGCCGGGCTCGACGTGGCGCGGGAGGCACCGGCCGTGCGCCGCCAGGTCGCGTTGAACGGCCAGCAGTCCACGGTCGACGACGTGCTGACCGGCAGGGAGAACCTGGTGATGTGGGGAAGGCTCTACCACCTGTCCAAGCGCCAGGCGGGGGC
>JASLAV010000458.1 GCA_030146905.1 Lentzea sp.
GGACATCTTTGTTCAGTTGGCGGTACACGGCTAGCGTGTCAGCCGTGTCAAGCGCTGTCGAACTCCGTGCGCCCGGTCCGCGCGGTACTCCGCCCCTGCTCGCGAGGCTTGTGGACGATGCCGCGCTGTTCCCTCCGGGGAACGCGTCGATGCCCGACGCGGTGCGCGGTCACCTCGACGGACGAGTCGGCGAGTGGTCTGGCGTCATGGGTCTTTTCCTGTGCCCCGCCTCGCGCCTCGCGGAGCTGATCACCGAACTCATCAAGGTCAAGCCACCGAAACCGATAGCACTGAGCCTCGTGATCGACACCGGCCTCGGCGGCGTGCCGAAGGCCGTCTCGATCGTCGAGAGCCGCAGCGAACTCCTGGCACTGCGCATGGTCGAGATGCCCGCACCGTCCGATGTGGACGAGGTGTGGCTCGAGCGCGTGTCGGAGTTCGTCCCCGAGGACGTCATCCGCGTCGTGGAGCCCCGCCGCGGCGGGGCCGAATGGCTCGACGGCGTCCGCAGGGTGATCGAGCACGGCAGCTGGCCCAAGCTGCGCTGCGGGGGCCTGAGCACCGAGAACTTCCCGAGCGTCGAGGAGGTCGCCGACTTCCTGGCCGTCGTCAGCGGCGGCGGCGTCGCGTTCAAGGCGACGGCGGGTCTGCACAAGGCCGTCCGCCACACCGACGAGCAGGGCTTCACCCACCACGGCTTCCTGAACCTGCTCGTGGCCACGGCGCGCAGCCTCAGCGGACGCGACGTCCGCGAGGCGCTGGCGAGCACCGACGCCGAGGCGCTCACCGCCGAGGCCAAGGCGCTCAGCGACCAGGCCGCGCACGCCGTCCGCGGCGTGTTCGCGAGCTACGGCTCGTGCTCGCTCGCCGAACCGATCGCCGACCTAGAGGAGCTTGGACTGCTGTGAGCTGGATCAGCGACCCGAACTTCACCGAAGACCAGCCGTTCGGACCGCAGACCCTGCCCTACGGCGTCGTCGACGGGGGCGTGGCCGTCCGCGTCGGCGACCAGGCGCTGCTGCTCAGGAGCCTCGCGCTGGGCAAGTGCAGCGAGTACGTGCAGGGCGACTCGCTCGACCCGCTGCTGAGGGCGGGCCGTCCGATCTGGAGCGTGCTGCGGGCCAAGCTCAGGGACATCGTCTCGGCGAGCTCGGCTCCCAAGGGCGCCGAGCTCGCCGGGATCGAGACCGCGAAGCTGCCCTTCACCGTCGGCGACTACGTGGACTTCTACTCGAGCAGGCACCACGCCGAGAACGTCGGCAGGATGTTCCGCCCCGACGGCGACGCGCTCACGCCGAACTGGACGCACCTCCCGATCGGCTACCACGGCCGCGCGGGCACGGTGTACGTCTCGGGCACGGACGTCAAGCGCCCCAACGGCCAGAAGCGCGGCAGCGAGGGCCCGAAGTTCGGACCCTCCGAGCGGCTCGACATCGAGGCCGAGGTCGGTTTCGTCTGCGGCGGCCCGCAGGCGGCCAACGTCTCCACGAGCAGGGCGGCCGAGCACGTCTTCGGCGTCGCGCTGGTCAACGACTGGTCGGCGCGCGACATCCAGGCGTGGGAGTACCAGCCGCTCGGCCCGTTCCTCGCCAAGTCGTTCGCCACGTCGATCGGCGCCTGGATCACGCCGCTCGAGGCGTTCTCAGTTGCACGCGTCCCGACGCCGCCACTGCCGAACAAGCTGCACGACTACCTGACCTGCGACCAGCCGTGGGGCCTGGACATCACCATCACGGTGGAGCTGAACGACACGATCGTCGCGCGGCCCCCGTTCCGGGAGATGTCGTGGTCTTTTGTGCAACAGCTGGCCCACATGACGGTCAACGGGGCTACGGTGCGCCCAGGTGATCTGTTCGCCTCCGGCACGGTCTCCGGACCGGAGAAGCACGAGCGGGGCTCGTTCCTCGAGCTCAGCTGGGGTGGAAAAGAACCGTTCAAGCTCGACGACGGCACCACGAGGTCCTTCCTGGAGGACGGCGACACGGTCAGGCTGACCGCGACGGCACCAGGTGAAGGCGGCTCCGTGGTCGGTCTCGCCGAGGTGGTGGGCACAGTTCGGAGTGCGTGATGGTCGGAGCGACGAAGGAGAGCTCGCTGACCCTGGAAAGGGGTCTGGCGCTGCTCCAGGCGGTCGCTGAGGCGGAGTCCGAGGCACCGTCGATCTCGGAGCTCGCCACGGCCATCGGCGCGTCCAGGGCCGCCGTCTACCGGCTCCTCGTCCCCCTCCAGGCGCGCGGTCTCGTGCGCAGGGAGGGGTCGAAGGTCCGGCTCGGCCTCGGCGTGCTGCGACTCGCCTCCAACGTCCTCCCCCAGCTGCGGATGGCGGCCAACCCCGCTCTGCGAGAGCTCGCGGAGAAGGTCGGCGCCACCGCGCACCTGACCGTCGCGGACGGCAGCGAGGCCCAGGCCGTCGCCGTCGTCGAACCGTCGTGGACCGCTTTCCACGTGGCGTACCGGGTGGGTTCGCGCCACCCGGTGCACCGCGGGGCGGCCGGCAAGGCCATCTCGCAGCCCACCGAGACGTGGGTCGCGTCCGCCGGCGAACTGCAACCGAACGCGTACGGTGTCGCCGCACCCGTCCGCGGCATTCCCGGCCTCAGGGCGTCCGTCGGCGTCGTGGCGCTGGAGAAGCTCGACGCGGACGTGGTCGGCCCTCACGTCGTGCGTGCGGCCGAAGAAGTGGCGGCGGCGCTCAAATGACGGAAGAACGGCTCAGGCGCTGGCGGTTGCTCCTGGGACCGAGCGCGGAGGACGTGTCCGAGCTCGGTGAGGACGACCAACGGCGCGATGGCGCGCTCACGGGCCTCTACGGCGGTGGCGGCGACAGGGGTGCCGGTCTCGGCGCCAGCTCCCCGCAGCTGCACCGGTGGCTCGGTGACGTCCGCAAGTACTTCCCCACGTCCGTCGTGCAGGTGATGCAACGCGACGCGGTCGAGAAGCTCGGCCTCAAGCAGCTGCTGCTCGAACCAGAACTGCTGCAGTCCGTCGAGCCGGACGTGAACCTCGTCAGCACCCTGCTGCAGCTCTCGCGCGCCATCCCCGCCCGCACCCGCGACACGGCGAAGGCCGTGGTGCGCAAGGTGGTCGAGGACATCGAGCGACGCCTGACCGACCGGCTGGTCGAGGCCGTCCGCGGCGCCGTCGACCGCTCGAAGCGCACGCACCGGCCGCAGCTGCCGGACGTCGACTGGGCGAGCACGATCAAGGCGAACCTCAAGAACTACCAGCCGCGGTACAAGACCGTGGTCGTCGAGGACCTGATCGGCCACCGCAGGCGCAGCAGGACCGCGGCGATGCGGGACGTGGTCCTGCTCGTCGACCAGTCGGGTTCGATGGCGGACTCGCTGGTGCACGCGGCGGTCCTCGGTTCGGCGCTCGCGTCCATCCGCTCGATCTCGACGAGGCTCGTCGTGTTCGACACCGAGGTCGCGGACCTGACCGACCAGCTCAGCGACCCGGTGGACCTGCTGTTCAGCGCCCAGCTGGGCGGCGGCACGGACATCAACCGCGCGGTCGCCTACGCCCAGTCCCTCGTCCGCAGGCCCACCGACACGGTCGTCGTGATCATCAGCGACCTGTACGAGGGCGGCTCGGAGTCCGAGCTGCAGCGCAGGGTCCGCGAACTGGTCGCGAGCGGCGTCACGGTCGTGAACCTGCTGGCGCTCAGCGACTCCGGCACCCCCGCCTACGACCACGAGCTGGCCGCGAAGCTCCACGCGCTGGGCGCGCCCGCGTTCGCCTGCACGCCGGACAAGTTCCCCGAGCTGCTGGCGGCGGCGCTGCGCAAGGACGACCTCACGCAGTGGGCCGAGGCCGAGGGCATCGCGACCGGCCGTTAGGCCAGCGCGTCGGCGAGCGCCCTGACCGTCCTCGCCAGTTCCGGCAACAGCTCGGCAGGAATCTTGTCGAGGACCCGCTTGCGCGCACTGGCCAGGTGAGCCGGCTGGGCCGTGCGCATCACCCGCAGCCCCTCGTCGGTCAGGACCGCGTCGTTGCCGCGCGCGTCCTCGCCGTGGCGTTCCTTCTGCACCAAGCCGTGCTTGCCGAGGCCCTCGACGACCCTGGTGATGCGGGACGCGGTGAGGCCGGCCTGCGCGGCGAGCGCGGACATCCGCAGGCGGCGGTCCGGCGCTTCGCTCAGCAACAGCAGCACGGCGAACTCGGTCATCGTCACGCCGGTGCGCGACATGTCGTCTTCGAGGGCGCGGGGCAGTGCGTGCACCAGCCGCCCCAGGCTGCGCCAGAGCTCTAGTTCGTCGGAGGACAGCGGAGCGAGTGCGGTCACGCTCACAGCTTACTTGCCTAACCAAGCAAGTGAGAGTATTCCTTGCTTAGGCAAGCAAGCTAAGGGGTGATCGCATGGCGTCTCCAGCGCCGGCACCAGAGGGGTTCGAGCACGCATACGCCGAGGTCAACGGCGTCAAGCTGCACTACGTGATCGGCGGGGAGGGGCCGTTGGCCGTGCTGGTGCACGGCTGGCCGTTCAGCTGGATCGAGTTCCGCGAACTGCTGCCGCTGCTGGCCGCGCGGGGCTTCCGGGTCGTCGCGCCGGACCTGCGCGGTTCCGGTGACTCGTCGATCCCCGACGGGCACTGGACCAAGCAGGACGAGGCCGACGACCTGCACGGGCTGTTGCGCCACCTCGGCCACGAGAACGCGTTCGTGCTCGGCACCGACGTCGGCACGATGACCGTCCACGCCTGGGCCCAGCGCTACCCGGAGGACATCACCCGGCTGGTGCTCAGCGAGTGCTTCCTGCCCGGCTTCGGCCTGGAGGAGCACCTGTCGCACCTGTGGCACTTCGGGTTCCACGCCCAGAGCGAGTTCGCGGCGTCGCTCGTCGAGGGCCGCGAGGAGCAGTACCTGTCCTGGTTCTACCGGCAGATGATCCGCGGCGGCATCACCGGGGACGACCAGGCGGAACTCCTGCGCACCCTCACGAGGCCCGGCGGGATGCGCGGCGGGTTCGAGCACTACGCCACGGTGCTGGAGGACGGCCGCAACGCGCGCGCCGGCGCCAAGGTCGAGGTCCCGGTGCTCGTGCTGCACGGCGAGCACGGCCTGCCGGCGGACGTGCTGCTCAACGGCGCTCGTGAGGCGGCGACCGACGTCCGCGCCGAGATCATCCCCGACGCCGCCCACACCTACGCCGCCGACAACCCGCCGGCGACCGCCGAAGTCCTCACCCGCTTCTTCGCAGCCTGATCACGGAGTCACCGAAATGCAGATCCTCGTCACCGGCGCCACCGGCTACACCGGACGCCGCGTCTCCGCCGCCCTCGCCCGCGCGGGGCACACCGTTCTCGGCCTCACCCGCGACCCGGCAGGCGCCCACGGCCTGGTCGTCGACGAGGTCCTCCCGGTGCGGGGCGACCTCGCGAAGCCGGACACCTGGCGCGAGCACCTGGACGGCACCGACGCCGTCGTGCACCTGGTCATGGACCTCAACGACCCGGCGGGCACCGATCGCACGCTGTTCGCCGAGATCGCCGAGGCCGAGAAGCGAGACGGACGACGGCGCCACCTCGTCTACACGACCGGCATCTCCGCCTACGGCCGCACGGGCGTGGCGCTCATGGACGAGAACACGCCGGGCAACCCGGAGAGCCCGATCGGGTTCCGGTTCGCGCTGGAGGGCGAGCTCGCGGTCAGCGGCCTGGCGCACACGGTCGTGCGTCCCGGATTCATCTACGGAGGCCCGGCGACCACCTCCATGACCGCGCAGTGGTTCGCCGCGGCCGAAGAGGGCACGCCCGTGTTCTACGGCGACATCACCAAGCGCTGGAGCTGGGTGCACGTGGACGACCTGGCCGACGCCTACGTCCGCGT
>JASLAV010000459.1 GCA_030146905.1 Lentzea sp.
CGCAACGGCGGGGGCGCCATCCTCAACGTCCTGTCGGTCACGGCCTGGACGACGGTGGACGGGAACACCTCCTACGCCGCCGCGAAGTCCGCGCAATGGGGTCTGACGAACGGCGTCCGGGTGGAGCTCGCCGGGCAGGGAACCCTCGTCGCCGCGCTCGTTCCCGGTCTGATCGCGACCGACACGCTGCGGGACTACGTGAAAGCGGCCGGTTTCGAGCTTCCGGAGGACGCCATGAACGACCCGGCCGATCTCGCCCGGCTGGCGCTGGACGGGCTCGAAGCCGGGCAGGTCGAGATCCTGGACCGCCTGGGCGCCGAGGCGAAGGCCGCGCTCACCGGCGAACCGCGGGCGTTCGACCTGGCCGCGCTCGCCGTCTGACGATGGCCGGCCGCCTGTTTGCCCTGGTCGCGGTGCGGTGGAGTGGGATGTCCCACAGCTCGTCACACCTGATCAGGAATTTCGGCGGCCTAAGGTCGTTGACGTGGCAGTGGACATCTCTCTAACCCCACCGCAGCCCCGTCCGAGCGCGGCGGCGATGCGGCGCGCGTTGCGACGGGCCGCTGACGGCGCTGTGCTCGACGCGACCGAGGCCGCCGTGCTGCTGCACGCGCGCGGGGAGGACCTGGACTCGCTGCTGGCATCGGCGGGCAGGGTGCGGGACGCGCACCTGCTCGCCGAGGGGCGTCCAGGGGTGGTCACGTACAGCCGGTCGGTGTTCATCCCGCTGACCAGGTTGTGCCGGGACCGGTGTCACTACTGCACGTTCGCGACCGTGCCGCACAAGGTGCCGGCGGCGTTCCTCGAACGCGACGAGGTGCTGGAGATCGCCCGCGCGGGTGCCGCGCAGGGGTGCAAGGAAGCGCTCTTCACGCTCGGCGACCGGCCGGAGGACCGCTGGCCCGCCGCCAAGGAGTGGCTGGAGGCGCGCGGGTATGAGTCCACTTTGGACTACGTGAGGGCCAGCGCCATCGCGGTGCTGGAGGAGACGGGTCTGCTGCCTCATCTCAACCCCGGCGTGCTGAGCTGGGAGGAGCTCTCGCGGTTGCGGCCCGTCGCGTCCAGCATGGGCATGATGCTGGAGACGACCGCGGAGCGGCTGTGGAGCGAGAAGGGCGGGCCGCACTACGGCAGCCCCGACAAGGATCCCGCCGTCCGCCTGCGGGTCCTGACCGACGCCGGGCGCGTGAACGTCCCGTTCACCACCGGCATCCTGATCGGCATCGGCGAGAACCTGACCGAGCGCGCCGAGTCGCTGCTCGCGATGCGGCAGGTCGCCAAGCAGTACGGGCACATCCAGGAAGTGATCATCCAGAACTTCCGCGCCAAGCCGGACACGGCGATGCGCGGCATGCCCGACGCCGACCTGACCGAGCTCGCGGCGACGATCGCCGTTGCGCGCCTTGTGATGCCGTCGACCGTGAGCGTCCAGGCACCGCCGAACCTGGTCGGCGGGGAGTTCGACCTGATGCTGCGCGCGGGGGTCGACGACTGGGGCGGCGTCTCGCCGATCACGCCCGACCACGTGAACCCCGAGAAGCCGTGGCCCCAGGTCGACGAGCTCGCCGGCATCACCGCGGCAGCCGGTTTCTCGTTGCGGGAGAGGCTGAACGTCTACCCGCGCTACGTCCGCGCGGCGGCGGGGCAGTGGATCGACACCCGGCTCACCGCGCACGTTTCCGCGCTGGCACTGGAGAACGGCCTGGCGAACCCGGAAGCGGTGGTGGCTGGCCGCGAGTGGCAGGAACCCGACGGCGGGCTCGACACGTTCGGCCGCGCCGACCTCAACACCGCGATCGACACCGAAGGGCGCACCGCTGACCGCCGCGGCGACTTCGACGAGGTCTACGGCGACTGGGACGAGCTGAAGGTTCCCGTTGCGCCGCAACGGCTTCCCGAAGACGTCCAACGTGGACTGAAGATCGCCGCGAACGACCCGGCCGCGTTGCTGGAAGACACCGACGCGGCCATGGCGCTGCTCACCGCCGACGGCGACGCGTTGGAGGAGATGACGCGCCTCGCCGACGACCTGCGGCGCGAGGTGGTCGGCGACGACGTCACGTACGTCGTCAACCGGAACATCAACTTCTCCAACGTCTGCTACGTCGGCTGCCGCTTCTGCGCCTTCGCCCAGCGCGAGCGCGACGCGGACGCGTTCCGGCTCTCCGCGGAGGAAGTCGCCGACCGCGCGCAGGAAGCGTGGGACTCCGGCGCCACCGAGGTCTGCATGCAGGGCGGCATCGATCCCAAGCTGCCGGTGACCTACTACGCGGACGTCGTGCGCGCGATCAAGAAGCGCCTGCCGGGCATGCACGTCCACGCGTTCAGCCCGATGGAGATCGTCTCCGCCGCGGCGAAGGCCGGTGTGAGCGTGCGCGAGTGGCTGAGCGAGCTCAAGGAAGCCGGTCTCGACACGATTCCCGGTACCGCGGCCGAGATCCTCGACGACGACGTGCGGTGGGTCCTGACCAAGGGCAAGCTGCCGACCGCGACGTGGCTCGACGTCGTCGGAACGGCCCACGAGCTCGGCATCCGCTCGTCCAGCACGATGATGTACGGCCACGTGGACCACCCCGGCCACTGGCTCACCCACTTCCGGGTGCTGGCGAAGCTCCAGGACCGCACCGGCGGGCTCACCGAGTTCGTCGCGCTGCCGTTCGTGCACCGCAACGCCCCGATCTACCTCGCGGGAGTCGCCCGTCCCGGGCCCAGCCGCCGCGACAACCGCGCCGTGCACGCGTTCGCGCGGCTGGCGTTGCACGGGCGCGTCGACAACATCCAGTGCTCGTGGGTCAAGCTCGGTGACGAGGGCACCGCGGAGATCCTCAACGGCGGTGCGAACGACATCGGCGGCACGCTGATGGAGGAGACCATCAGTCGCATGGCCGGATCTGAGCACGGATCGGCGCGCACTGTGAGTGAGCTCCAGACCCTGGCGACGCTCGCAGGGCGTAACGCCCGTCAGCGGACTACGACATATGGGCGAGTGCAAACCGATCATCAGTGACCGATAGTCTGATTCGGCGCATCGACGCTACCGGTGATCGGTAGCTTGGCGGCCAATCAGTCAGCAAGGTTCACCCTTTTCGGGGGGACCTGTGCCTTCGGGAGGCTCGGCAAGTGCACGACGTGACTCTGGTGCTGAGTGCTGCTGCGGTTGAGAGCAGCATGACCGGTACTGCTGCTGGTCCTGTGGGCTTGATCGCGGTCACGGCGGGCGTGGGTGGTTTGCTGTACGGCCTGGTCAGGCGGCGCAAGCCGGCTGCGGTCTCGGCGGCGAACCAGCGCATCGACCTGGTTCACCCCGAACCCGCCCAGGACTGATCCGACCTCGCACTGATCCGGCTCCGCACTGGTCCACCCGGTCTGAGAAGATCTGTTCGTGTCCACCGAGAACGCGCCCGCAGAAGGTGTCGCAGAGGCTGTCAAGCGTCCCCGCGTGCTGTCCGGCATCCAGCCGACGGCCGGGTCGTTCCACCTCGGCAACTACCTGGGCGCGGTGCGGCAGTGGGTGGCGTTGCAGGAGACGCACGACGCGTTCTACTGCGTCGTCGACCTGCACGCGATCACCGTGGAGCAGAACCCCAAGGAGCTGCGCCAGAACACGCGCGTCTCGGTGGCCCAGCTGCTCGCGCTGGGCATCGACCCCGACCGCGCGACGCTGTTCGTCCAGTCGCACGTTCCCGAGCACGCCCAGCTCGGCTGGGTCATGCAGTGCATGACCGGCTTCGGCGAGGCGTCGCGGATGACGCAGTTCAAGGACAAGTCCGCGCGCCAGGAGCAGTCCGTCGGCGTGGGCCTGTTCACGTACCCGATCCTGCAGGCCGCGGACATCCTGCTGTACCAGGCGCACTACGTGCCGGTCGGTGAGGACCAGCGCCAGCACCTGGAGCTGACGCGCGACCTCGCGACGCGCTTCAACTCGCGCTACGGCAAGACGTTCCGGCTGCCCGAGGCGTACATCGTCAAGGACACGGCCAAGATCTTCGACCTGCAGGACCCGACGGCGAAGATGAGCAAGTCGGTGCCCGGCGGCGTCGTCGAGCTGCTGGAGGACCCGAAGCGCTCGGCCAAGAAGATCCG
>JASLAV010000557.1 GCA_030146905.1 Lentzea sp.
CCGGCGCGTGCGCGGGCATGTTCAGGACCACCTTGACCGCCGCAGTGACGACCAGGGCAGCCATCACCGCGGTCGGCACCCAGCTGACGTTGTGCGGCGCGGGCTTCTTCGTGCCGAGGTACGACTGTCCATACCGAACTACTTTTGCCGCGTCCTTGTGCACGTTCTCCGCGACCAGTCCGATGACGACGGCCGCGAGCACGGCGAACCCGGCCAGCACGCCGGACGGCAGGTCGACCAGCCAGGCGTTCTCCAGCTCGGGCCACGGCGACACGAACCGGCCGAGCCTGCGAGGTGCGTCGAAGAACGGCATCGAGGCCAGCCCTTCCGCCGCGGCCGTGGCGAGCCCGAGCCAGGCGTACAACCGCAGCCGCCGCACCCGTCGCGTGACAGGCGTGGCCTTGACGTCCGCCTTGGTCACCGCCCACTGCTCTTCCGGCTTCTTCCTGGCTTTGCCGGCGGGAACCAGCGAGAGCACCGCGGCGCCGGCCATCCACAGCGTGAGCAGGCCGAGAGCCACCACGGCCAGCGGTCCGGCGAGGAACCAGCGCGCGCTGTCGTTGAGCCCAGGGGCCCTGGTGGACCGGAAGACCGGGGCGTCCTCCTGGCCTGGTCCGAGCTGTCCCGGCTGGAACCGGAGCTGCTCGGTGCCGCCGTCGTGCCAGCGGACGTCCGCCGCGCAGCCGTAGCTCGCGCCGATGCCCCACCTGCCGACCGGCCCGCGTTCGGTGCAGGTCGTGACGGTCGCGGTCCCGACCCTGGTCGCGTCGGGCGGGCCGAGCAGCACGTCGGTGGTGCGGATCGTCGTGGCCAGGGCCAGGAAGGAGAGGACGGCGGCGAGTCCGAAGGCTAGAGCGCGCACGCCGCCACCCTAGACAGCTCAGGTCTGGTCGTAGGCCATCAGCGCGTCAACGGCCAGGCGGGTGCGCCGCTCGGCGTCCGCGACATCCGCCGTGAACGGCGCCCTGGGGTGGTACTGGCTTCGGCTGAGTTCCAAGTTCCACGCGGAGCCGTGTCCGGGGATCTCGACGGTGTACTGGACGCGCTCACTGCTGGAGGTGCTCAGGCCCGTGGAGCGGGTGACCTTTCTGCCGCGGTACTCGGTGACCTCGCCGAGAGGGTTCGGTTCGACGAACCAGTCGTAGCCCGCGCTCCCCGGTTCATAAGGCGACAGGTAGACGTAAAGACTGTTGTACATTCCACTCGCCTTGTGCCCACGCACGGATATTTGGCAGTAGAACTTGTCGGTGACCAGCCGTGCGACATCCGTTGATCCCAATACTTCCTCGACGACATCGTCTTTCAAGGCGTCGCACCAGTAATAGGGACCCCACTCCAGGCCCTTGCCCGTGCCCGCGTCGTCGTTGTTGATCCTGCGGACGTCGAAGAACGTGTGCGGCTCGGGTGCCGTCCACCCCACGCATCTGTCGTCGGTCATCCCGATGACCTCGGCGCAGTCCGCCTGAGACCCGATAGCCGGTGGTGGTGGCGTGATCTTGGGAACAGCGACCGGCGTGGGTGCGGAACAGGCGGTGAGCAGCATTGCGGCGGTGACGAAAAGCACCGAAGAACGAACCATGCCGCACTTCGTACCGGTACTCGTCGCAATGCCGAGGTGACACTTCACCTTGTTCACTCGATCGTGCTTCGAAACCGGGACGGGCGCTGTGGCCTGGCGCTATGCTGCTGGACGCACAATCTGCAAGGAGGGGTACTGGGGATGAGCGGGACCAAGGTCGATCTGGAGACACTGCGCGCCGCGATCAAGGAGTACGAGTCGATCCGCGACGAGCTGATGCTGGCGGAGAACAAGGGCAAGATGCTGACCTCCGTCGAGTCTGCTGGTCTGGACATGCCGAGCAAGGTCTACGCGAACTGGGCGGTCAACGCGGGTCAAATGCACCAGCAGTCGAACAAGCAGCTGCAGAAGACGCTGACCACCCGGATCGACAACCTGAAGGCCACGCTGGCTCAGTACGAGCAGACTGAGCAGGGCAACCAGGCCAACCTCAAGCCGAAGGACTGAGCTGTTGCGCATCCGAACCATCGTCGCCGGTACCGCCGCGCTCGCACTGCTGGCCGGTTGTGGCACCAGTGGTGGAGGCACCACCGGTACTCCGACGACGACCGAGACCCAGCCCACCAGCGGTGGCAACAGCGCGGGAGCGCCCAAGATCCAGAATCCGCTCGACGTCAAGGCCTTCGACGCGGACCCGTGCAGCACGGTCACCCCGGCCCAGGTCCAGGCTTTCGGCCTGCCCGGCGTCAACGGCAGGGTGAACTCGACCGAAGCCGGTGCGGCGTGCGTCTGGCTCGGTGCGAGCACGGCGGCGAAGATGGCTCCGGGGGCGGGGATCCTGCGGGAGGGCACGAACCTCTCGACCATCCTCCCGAAGAAGGACGTCACCTACCAGGTGTTCGAGGAGCAGCCCGCCGTTCAGGGCTACCCGGCTTATCTGGCCCTCGTCGCCGACCAGCGCAAGGACGGTGGCTGCGATCTTCTCGTCGGAGTCTCCGACGAGAGGGCGATGTTCTTCACCTTCTCCAGCTTCGACGGCAGCCCCAGGTACGCGGACCCGTGTGCCGCGGTCACCGAGTTCGCCAATCTCGCCATCACCACGATCAAGGCAGGTGCGAAATGACACGGCCCGCGCCCAGCTGCTTCACAGAGGACAACACGCGCGCTGACGGCTTCTCGGGGCATCAGATCTACGCCCAGATGACCGGTGGTCCCGGCACCGGTTCAGCGCAGGTCGGAGCCAACGCCGCCACGTCGCTCGAAACCACCTACGCCTCCATCGAGACCAGGCTCAAGCGGGTAGGCGAGACCCTGGGCGAGTCGTGGACCGGCGCCAGCGCGGACGCCGCGCAAGCCGCCGGCAACCCCATCAACCAGGCCATGATGGAGATGCAGGACGCGCTGCGCCAGGCCGACCGCTCGCTGTCGAACCAGGTCTACCAGTTCAACCACAACAAGGCGCAGCTCAAGAACATGCCGGCCGACAAGCCGGAGACCGGGTTCTGGGACGACGCGACGCCCTGGGACACCGACACCGAGGACGCCGTCAACAGCTACAACTCGGAAGAGTCGCACAACCGCAAGGTCTACAGCGAGTTCCAGAGCGCCAGCAACACCAACCGCGGCGACCTCCCCAAGGAGTTCCCCGGTGTCACGGCCGACAACCTGAACGTCGAGATCACCAACACCGGTGGCGACGACGGCAGGGACAAGACCGCGAACGTGAGCAACACGGGTCGTCCGCCCGGTGCGTCCAACCAGTTCCCGTCGCCCACCGGTTCGCCGGAGGGAACGTCGGGCGGCCAGTGGACCGGTCCCGGCAGCATCAACGGTGACCAGACCACCACCAGCGGTGTCACGACGCCGACGGACACCGGCACCGTCCGGCCGGGTGACAACACCGTCCGGCCTCCCGTCGGCAGCGTGATCGAGCGGCCGCCGAACACCGGCATCCCGCCCATCGGCGTGCCGACCAACCCCAACCTCGGTGGCACCAACACCGGTCGCGGGCCCGGCGGCGGCAAGCCCGGCAGCGGGCCCGCAGGTGGCGGCAAGCTCGGTGGTGGAGGCGGTGCGGGGTCCGGCCGGTTCGGCGGCGGTGGCCTCGGCAGCGGTGTCGGCAGCGGCAGTGCGAGCGGCACGGCGGGGCAGCAGCCCGGCGGCAAGGCCGGTGTGTTCGGCGCGATGGGCGACCACGGGCCGAACGCGGCCGCACGCGGTGGTGCCGCGGGCGCGGCGGGCAGGGCCGGTGCCGCTGGTATGGGTGGCATGGGCGCTCCCGGCCAGAAGGGGCAGGGCGAGGACGACTTGGAGCACAAGTCCGCCGACTACCTCGTCAACGAGGAGAACACCAACGAGATCATCGGTGACATGCCGATGGTCGCGCCGCCGACGATCGGGGGGTGACGTGCTGCGGTCGTCCATCCAGCTGTCCGACCTCGCGTTCGACGTGCTGTGGAAGCAGGAGAAGCTGGGGCAGTACCATCCCGCGCTGTCCGTCGACTCGCCCGGTGAGACCGAGGACGAGCGGGCGGTCATCGAACGCGACGTCATCGGCGAGCTGCGCAGGGTCGGGCTCGACCACCCCGACGTGCGGGGCACGCTGCACCTGATCGCCAAGGCGGACGCGGACTACTCGGCGTGGATCGCTGTCACGCCGAGCGAGACCAAGCCCGTGGTCGTGGCGGCGAACTCGCAGCACGGTGTGCTCGCCGTGCACGACGGCGGGTTCGTGCAGCTGCACCCGATCCGGCCGGAGAACGCGCCGGAGGTGCTCGCCATGCAGCTGCCGGACGTCCCGGCGGGCAAGGGCCAGTCGATCAACGTGCACGAGTCGGAGCTCAACGCGCACCAGCCCGGCAGGGCGGCGCCGTCGATCTCGCTGCGGCAGCTGCTCGCCCAGCCCCGCAAGGGCACGGCGAAGCTGTACGCGGCCAGGCGCGGTGCCGACGGCAGGCAGCGGGCCAAGACCTTCCTCACCACGATCGACTTCGAGGACGGCCGCTGGCTCGTGGTCAAGTACACCGACCAGAACCGCCAGACGTGGGTGCACGCCACCCCCGCGTCGCGGCAGATCATCACGGACTGGCTCAAGCGCCTCGCGTGACGGCCGGGGGCGACGGTCGAAGTTCACTTCCGGTTTCACCACCGGCCAGACGCGGCGGCTAGAAACCGCGCATGACCTTCGACCGTCGCACGTTGTTCAAGGCAGGCGCATTCGGCACGGCCGCGGCGCTGGTGCCCTCCGGCATCGGCCTCGCCAGGACTGACCGCCCGGTCCTCACGCACGGCGTGCAGTCCGGTGACGTCACCTGGGACGGCGGCATCGTGTGGACGCGCGCCGACAGGCCGTCCCGGATGCTCGTCGAGGTGTCCGACGACCCGCGGTTCCGCCACTCCCGCCGTGTGCGCGGCCCGTTGCTCACGCCGGAGACCGGCGGCACCGGCCAGGTCCGCGTCAACCACCTGCTGCCCGGCCGCACCGCGTACTACCGCGTCACGGCCGAGGACATCGACGGCCGCACCCGCAGCGAAGCCGTCACGGGCAGTTTCACCACCGCTCCGCTGGGCCGTGACGACGTGCGGTTCGTGTGGTCCGGTGACGTCGCGGGCCAGGGCTGGGGCATCAACCCGGACATCGGCGGCATGCCGATCTTCAAGGCCATGGCCGACCGCAGGCCCGACTTCTTCATCCACAGCGGCGACACCGTCTACTCGGACAACCCGCTGCAGCCGTCGGTGGCGCTCCCGGACGGCCGGGTCTGGCGCAACCTCGTCACCCCGGAGAAGTCCAAGGTCGCCGAGACGCTCGACGAGTACCGCGGCCAGTTCGCCTACAACCTGCTCGACGACAACCTCAAGCGCTTCGCCGCCCAGGTCCCGATCTTCGCGCAGTGGGACGACCACGAGGTCACGAACAACTGGTACCCCGGCGAGATCCTGGACCTCCCGCAGTACACCGAGAAGCGCGTCGACGTGCTGGCGCAGCGCGCTTTCCAGGCGTTCCACGAGTGGATGCCGATCGACCAGCGGCGCGCTGTGGACGGTCGCGTGTACCGGAAGTTCTCCTACGGCCGCAACGTCGACATCTTCGTGCTCGACATGCGCACCTACAAGGACAAGAACACCTCGCCCAAGGACAAGCCGGGTGTCGTCCTCGGTGCCAGGCAGGCGCGGTGGCTCGTCGACGAGCTCAGCCGCAGCACGGCCACGTGGAAGATCATCGCGGCGGACCTGCCGATCGGCCTCACGGTGCCGGACGGCAACGACATCGAGGGTGTCGCGAACGGCCTGCCGGGCGCGCCCAACGGCCGTGAGCACGAGATCGCGTGGGTGCTGCGCGAGCTCAAGAAGCGCCGCGTCCGCAACACCGTCTGGCTGACCGCGGACGTCCACTACACCGCCGCACACCACTACTCGCCGGACCGCGCGGCCGTGGGCGACTTCGACCCGTTCTGGGAGTTCGTGTCCGGTCCGCTGCACTCCGGCGCGTTCGGCCCGAACGCGCTCGACCCGACGTTCGGGCCGCAGGCGGTCTTCGTGCACGCGCCGCCCGCCGCCAACACGACGCCGCTCGACGGCTTCCAGCACTTCGGCGAGGTCGAGGCGAACCGGCACGAACTCACGGTCTGGTTGCGTGACGCGACCGGTGCCCCACTGTGGTCCAAAACGCTCAACGCGGCCTGACGTTCGTCGTAGTGTCGGTGTGTGCCCATCTCGTTCGACACCGCCGGCTTCCGTCAGCTCGACCAGAACACCTGGCAGCACCCGAGCGGTGACCGGGTCGAGCTGACCTACTACAACCTGGTGCCCGACCTCCCCGCCGGGCTGGACGACCTGCCCAAGCTCAGGCACGACCTCGCCCTGGTCCACGGCGAGACCGGCTGCCTGATCGAGGCGCACGTCGTCCAGCTCGACGGCGTGCCGTCGTTGCTGAGAATCGTCAAGATGCCGCTGCCGAGCCAGCCGCACGGGCAGATCTTCCTCTGCTCCTTCACCGTCCCCAAGGCCGACGGCAGCGCCGTGCTGCAGCTGGCCGCGGTGGAACGGGGCATGACGGGCGCGCGCGAGGCGGTGCTGGCGTCGGAGATCGGGTTCGAGAACTGGGTCCAGCCGCACCCGTACGCGCCGGAGCTGCGGGGCCTCCTGCCGTTCCACCCCGGTGACGACCCGCGGTACGACGCCAGGTTCTCCGACCACCCCTTGTCACGAGTGCGGGCGTGGGCGCACCACGTCGTCCGCACGGCACGACTGGACCCGGTGTTCGCGTCACTGCCGCCGTTCAGGGTCCAGCCGCCACCGCCGCCTGCCGGACCTGGTCAGCGCCTCGTGACGGCCCTGCCGAGCCTGCCCGTCAAGGACTTCGTCGGCTTGCAGATCGGCGAGGAGACGACGTACTGGCGGATGACCGACCCGAAGCTGGGGGAGATGCTCGGGAACGGCGTCATGGGCCGCTCACCGCTCACGGACACCCGGTTCCGCGACATGCTCCTCGTCGACCTCGAGACCGGTGAGGCGATGGTCCCCGACCGCTTCACGACCGACGGCAACATGACCGCGCACGGCACCCACCTGGTGCGCGTCACGCTGCAGGAGGCGGACGCCGAGCTGACCGACGACGACGTCGTGAACGCCTTCAAGCGGGCCGGCCGGATGGCGGGCGCGGCGGCGGAACGCGGGGAGTTCCTCTCCCTCGAACCGATCGAGCACCAGGGTGAGCAGGAGGACCCACACGTCCTGCTCGCCGTGCGGTCGCACGAGGGACAGCAGGTGGCCGTCGCCCAGTTCTCGCCTCCGCCGTCCGGGGGACCGCTGGCCGGGTCGCCGAGCCGCAGCGCCCCGGCGACGCCCGAGTCCGTCGAGGGCATCGGCGTGGTGGCGGCGATGGCGGTCAACGAATGGCGGTCGCACCCGCTCCGCGTGGCGATCACCTACCGGCGTCCGGCAGGCTGACCGCAAATATTTGCGGTGCTCGACGTATTGTTTCCCGCTGTTTGTCGTGGTTTCGTGCAGCAACTCTGCAAGAAGTTGCGACAAGGAGGTCGCGATGCGCCGGGTCGTCGCCGCGCTCGCTGCACTGGTTCTGCTCCCCCTCACACCTGTCCAGGCCGTTGCCGCTCCACCGCAACGGCTGGCAGTGGGGGAGGTGGTGGACATAGCGCCCGGTGTGCGCGACGGGGACGCGAGGCTCGCCTTACCGCCCAAGCGCGACGACCTGCGGGGTGAGCGCTTCTACTTCGTCATGCCGGACAGGTTCGCGAACGGCGACCCGCGCAACGACAAGGGCCGCTCGAACACCGCCGAGCACGGCTTCGACCCCGCCGACAAGGGCTTCTACCACGGTGGCGACCTCAAGGGCCTGCACCAGAAGCTCGACTACCTCGACGGCATGGGCATCACGGCGATCTGGATGACGCCGATGTTCCTCAACCGCTGGGTGCAGGGCGACAGCGCCGGCTACCACGGCTACTGGACGCTCGACTACACCTTGCTCGACCCGCACTTCGGCACCACGCAGGAGATGCGCGACCTGATCCGCGACGCGCACCGGCGCGGCATCAAGGTCTTCTTCGACATCGTCGCGAACCACACCGCCGACGTGATCAAGTACGCCGAG
>JASLAV010000485.1 GCA_030146905.1 Lentzea sp.
GGGTGCTGGACTGGACTGGAAGACAAGCCTGCAGGAGCTCACCGCTCAAGCCAGTCTCGGCGTCCCGGAGTACCGCGTGGACGACCAGGGGCCGGACCACCGCAAGGAGTTCACCGCCACGGTGCTCGTCGGTGGCCAGCCTCACGGCAAGGGTGATGGGCGCACCAAGAAGGAAGCCGAGCAGAAAGCCGCTGAAGCGGCTTATCATGTTCTGTCGGAACGGGTCAAGGCCGAGCAGGAGACGGCCCGATCCGCAAACGGACAGAACGGCGCCTCGGCGACGCCAGGGACCCTCCCATCCGAGGAAGACTGAGACACGCAAATGTATGCGACCAGGAACCGCTCCAACCGCCGCACGCGCACCGCTCGCGGCCCCGTGAACACCTCCCGCAGCGGAGGAATCCAGGGACTTGTGCTGGTCAGGGACACCAGCCGCGCGGGCGTGTGGGTGCTCAAGCCCACCAAGCCGCAGGCCGCCGTGATCGAGGCGCAGCCCGTCGACGAGGGCAAGTCCGAAGCCTGACGTGCCCGAACTCCCAGAGGTCGAGGTAGTACGCCTCGGCCTTGAAGCCCACGTCGCCGGCCGGGTCATCTCCTCGGTAGAGGTGCTGCACCCACGAGCCATCCGCCGGCACGACCTGGGTTCTTCGGACTTCTGCGCGCGCCTGACCGGTCAGCCCATGGCTGCCGCCAGGCGCCGCGGCAAGTACCTCTGGGTGGAACTGGCCGACAAAGCCGCCATGCTCGCGCACCTGGGCATGAGCGGCCAAATGCTCGTGCAACCCTCGTCGGCTCCCGACGAGAAGCACCTGCGCGTCCGTTTCCGGTTTTCCGACGGCGGACCAGAGCTGCGTTTCGTTGACCAGCGAACCTTCGGCGGGCTGGCTCTCGCCGAACTCGTCGAGGTCGACGGGACGTTGGTGCCCGACTCGGTCGCGCACATCGCGCGCGACCCCATGGATCCTCTCTTCTCCCGTGATGCTGCCGTGCGCGCGTTGCGCCTGCGTCACACCGAGATCAAGCGTGCTTTGCTGGACCAGACCCTCGTGTCCGGGATCGGCAACATCTACGCCGACGAAGCGCTCTGGCGCGCTCGGCTGCACGGCACGCGGATGACCGACAAGCTCTCGCGCCCCAAGGCCGCCGAGGTGCTGGACCACGCCACCGAGGTGATGCGTGAGGCGCTCGGGCAGGGCGGGACGTCGTTCGACGCCTTGTACGTCAACATCAACGGCCAGTCCGGGTACTTCGACCGATCGCTGAACGCCTACGGCCAGGAGAACCGGCCGTGCAAGCGGTGCGGTACCGCGATCATCCGCGAGCCGTTCATGAACAGGTCCTCGTTCTCGTGCCCGCGTTGCCAGCCTCGCCCGAGGGCTTGAGGCTTTTCACGGCTCGTTCCGGCAGTGACAACCGGCGCACGCGCCCGGATGTCCTGTAGTCGCCCCCCTCTCCACCTGCGCTGACACGGCCTGGAACGACGCGATGGACAGTACTGCGCGATGCGTAGTAGTGTTCACCGCGTAAGAGCGGGTCGGAGGGGGCCATGGACACCAGTCAGCTGCTCAAAGGGGTGCTCGACCTGGTCGTCCTTGCGGTTCTGCGCAAGGACGACGGGTACGGGTACGACGTGGTGCGCAGATTGCGCGCCGGGGGATTGAACGACGTGGGGGACGCATCGGTGTACGGGACGCTGCGGCGGCTCTACAACGCCGGGATGTTGACCTCGTACGTGGTGCCGAGTGAAGAGGGACCGCACCGCAAGTACTACAGCATCAACGAGACCGGGCGGGCTCGCCTGGCTGAGTCGAGGGAGACGTGGAGGTCGTTCGCCAGCACGCTGGACGGCCTGCTCGAGGAGGTCGCAGCATGAACACGCAAGCGCTCGGCGTCGAGCACTACCTGGCCGGGATGCGTGCCGCTCTCGACGACCTGCCGCCCAACGAGGTCGCCGAGATCATGGAGGACGTCGAGGCGCACGTCGCCGAGCTGTCCACCGAGCTCGGGCCGGACGAGACCGTCGAGCAGCGGCTCGGGTCGCCTGAGCAGTACGCGCGGGAGCTGCGGCAGGCCGCCGGGTACCCGCCGCGGACCGAGCGGCTGCCGGTCACCACGAAGGGGCCCGTGCTGACCAGGCCGCGTGCGGGGGCGTGGGGGCTCGCGATCGCCACCGGCGTGACGTTGCTGGCGGGGACCGTGGTGTTGCGGGCGCCGGCGATTCTCCTGTTGCCGGGCGCGATCCTCGTGCTCAGCCTCGCGCTCGTGAACGACCGCGGGCCCGTTCAGCAGGAGATCATGGACCTGCCGGAGACGCGCAGGATCAAGAAGTGGCTGACGCCGGAGCCGGGCACGCCCGCTGATCGGGCGTTGACCTACCTCAGGTCGCTGCAGCCCGCGTGGTGGCTGGTGCGCGCGTGCCTGCTCGGCCTCGGGGCCGTGCTGCTCGCCAGCCACGACATCCTCGGGTTCCTCGCGATCGCCGCGATCGCCGTGATCTCGGTGCCGGCCGGACCGCGTGCCAAGGTCGACCGGAGGTGGCTGTGGCTCAGCCTGCCGGCCTCGGCGCTGGCGGTGGGCATGCTCTTCCACGTGCTCGACATGACCGCCGGTCAGCTCGCGTACAACCCGTCGCGGTCGTCCTACCAGGCGCCGGTCGTGGAGACCCACGAGAACATCTACGTCTACGACGAGAACGGCAAGTTGCTCACGAACGTGCTGGTGTACGACCAGGACGGCAATCCCATCAACGCCCCGCGCCAGTACTACGGCTGCGGCCGTGGTGGTGACCCGGAGCCGGTGATCCCGGCCAACAGGTATCCGCGGCCGAAGATCGACTACGAAAACGGGACCTGTTACACGGTGACACCGAGCGTGTCCCCTCCGTCATCGGCTTCGAGCACGCCGACGTCGAGTGGGACGGCGCCGACTTCCGGAAGCGCAACTCCGAGCTCGGTGCCACCTACTTCTGTGTCACCCAGCAAGTAAATCCTGGAGCGGGACCTTGTCGGGGGTCCCGCTCCTACTTGTTCTGCTGCGGGTCGGCCAGGTGGCGCAATATCGGCATGGCGGAGCGCAGGTGTTCTCTGTCTTCTGGGGAAAGCTCCGCCATTCTTTCACTCAATAGTTCGGCTTCGCCGTGAGCAAGCGACGCGATCGTGTCGCGGCCGACTTCGGTGAGCACGACTATCGTGGCTCTGCCGTCGGCTGCGTCGGGCTCGCGTCGCACGAGGCCGGTGGACTCCAAGCTGGTCACGACGGTTGTCGCGGTCGGCTGCGAACACAGCGCGCGCACGGCGATCTCGCCGATCCGCATCGGGCCGTGGGCGCTCAGTTCTGACAGCACCAATAACTGGGTGGGTTGCAAACGACGGGCCGGAGCGGCCTGTCGAAGACTTCGCACCAGCCGGTGCACGGCCACCACGAGTTGAAGTGCCTCGTGGTTGGTGACGGTGGTGGGCATCGTTTCTCCGCGCGCATGTGATTGTCCGAATTCGGACACGAACCCT